>JBGSRG010000039.1:0-19953 GCA_041737685.1 Phycisphaerales bacterium
TCTCCCCGGCCATTTCTCGATACGATCTGGCGACCTACTCAAGCTCGACCTGCGAGTTGGCGACGACTATCCGGGCCAGACCTTCGCTCGCTCAACCAAGCACCTGCGCCGATTCGAGATCTTCTCGCCCTCGCAACTCGAGTCCGCTGCGAGATTCCGGGCTCGCGATGAACGCCCCTCCACTGGTGAGCCTGGAGCGTCGAAACCAGAATCCGCGACCACTTCGAATGATGTTCCCGGCTTAGACGGTCGCTCGCCCGCCGGCGCTGTACGAATCACTGAGCCCGGCCTCCACACACTGATCTACGAATCAAACTTCTCCACGGTCGACCTCGCCGCCGACAAGTTCGAGCCATACCTCATCGAGAAAGGGCTTGAGAAGATCGTCCAAGCCCGCAAAGACAGCGGTGCATCCTCCGAGCGCGGCCGCGAGCGTTATCGTCGTTGCTGCAAGTCGCTCATCACCGTCGCTCCCGACGGTGCAGAAGCGATGGCAAACACCGATGCATCATCGAGAAAGACGGACTCAGGCCACCGCACCCCCATCGGGATGCGACTCGAACTCGTGCCCGAGTTTGATCCCGCATCGCTCCGAGCTGCCGACACCGTGCCCGTTCAACTCCTCTTCGATGACCAGCCCGCCGTTGGCGTGCTGGTCATCGCCACAAATGCAGACCACCCGGAGCTTGAGCATCGGTTGAGCTTCCGCACCGATTCGCAGGGCCGCGTGTCCTTTACAGCAAAGTACTCCGGAATCTGGGTGCTCTCGGCCGTCGAGATGGTCGCCGCCGACAAAGAAACGACGCCCGCCGCAGACTGGGAGAGCACCTGGGCGTCTTTGTCGTTCGAGATTCCGTCCTCAACAGCCACCAAGGGCGAAACTCCGCCCGGCTCGGCCAAGCCCTGATTCACTCTCTTGGTCCGCCGCTCTGTCCCGCCACCGCTCCGTCTTTACACGATGTTCACAATTGGCGCGTTGCCACGCCCGCACTCGGCCGCTTCCATCGGTCCATGCCAATCTCCTTCTCGAAGCTGGGTGCCCCACTCATCCGCTGCCTCGCAACGCTCGCCGCGCTGACCTGCAGCCTCTGGCTTTCGCCCTTGCCCCCCGCAAACGCCGACGTCATGCTACTTGGGCGATCGGCGATTCCCGGCAAGGCCAGCGACAGGTCAGGCCTCACCGATACGCTCCCAGACGGCACACCTCACGCCCGCCTCGGCGGTTTCGGCTCGGGCATCGACTTCTTGGGCAAAGACAACCTCTATGTCGCCATCAACGATCGAGGTCCGTGGGACGGTGCAACCCCCTATCGCTGCCGCTTTCAGACCTTTGAAATCATCATCCGTCCCGCTGGCGACCCTGATCCCGCATCGAAAGGACTAGACCGCGCCGTCGAGGCTCGGCTCATCTCCACCACGCCGCTCTTGCGCGACGCCGAACCCTTGCTGGGCTCTGCGGCGGCCTTTGATTCAGCGGACCAATCCATCCAGACACGCTTTGACCCTGAGGGCATCCGGCTCTCGCCCACGGGCACGCTCTGGATCTGCGACGAGTACGGCCCATTCCTCGACGAGTTCACCATAGAAGGAACGCACCTGCGTCGCATCGCCCCGCCCGCTCGCTTCGCGGTCAAGAACCCCGCCCAACTCGCCAAAGAAGAAATGCCGCCCTACAACGACTCGGGCCGGCAAGCCAACCGCGGCTTCGAGGGCGTGGCCATCTCGCCCGACGGTTCCAAACTCTTTGCCGTGCTGCAATCGCCGCTGATTCAGGACAACGCGCTGAGCGAGACCAACACGCGATGGAGCGTGAACAGCCGGGTGCTGGAGGTCGATATCAAGACCGGCGCCACACGCGAGTTTCTCTATCAGTTGCACGCCCCATCGCACGGCATCTCCGAGGTTCTGGCCTACTCCAACACCGGCTTGCTCATCCTCGAACGGGACGGCAACGAAGGCCTCGGCGCTGACTTTCGCCGCGTCTATCGTGTTGAACTCAACAGCGAGTTTGGCTCCGCGACCGACATCAGCCAAGTGGACAAACTGCCCGCCTCGGGCCTGCCGCCCGGCATCACGCCCCTGTTCGTCAGCGAGTTCCTTGACCTCACGCTCGGCAGTTATGCCCTCAACGGCGAGACCATGCCCGAGAAGATCGAAGGGCTCTGCTTCGGGCCAGAACTGCCGCCCACAACCGAGTTCCCGAACGGCCAGCGCACATTGATCGTGACCACCGACAACGACCTGCAGGGCAAGCAGCCCAGTTGGTTCTGGGTCTTCGCGTTCGAGCCTTCGGACCTGCCGGGCTTTGTGGCGAGGTCTTGGCCAAAGTGATTCGCGTCAACTGAGTCGGAGTGTCGTCGCAAGAGCGATCTGACTTTCCGTCCAGCGATAGGCCGCTCACCCGATTCTGGTGCCAATCACTCGCGTTTCTTCTGCTGACCTACCCCCCAATATCTCAGTCTCGCTTCATGTTCACATACTGCAGCGGCTGATCGAAACCCGCCTTGTCCAGCAGCGTCATCATCGCCTGCAGATCATCGATCTGCTTGCCACTGATGCGAACCTCCTCACCCTGGATCGACGCCTGCACCTTGGTCTTGGTGTCCTTGATCGTCTTCACGATCTTCTTGGCAAGGTCCTGCTCCAGACCCTCCTTCAGTTTGGCCTCGATTTTGTACTGCCCACCGCCGATCTGTGAAGGCTCTCCAAAGCCGAAACTCTTGAGCGCGATACCACGCTTGATCGCTGCGCTCTCGAGCATCTCGCGCAGGGCTTTCACCTTCATCTCGTCCTCAGCGGTGAGGGCCAGCTTCTTCTCCTTCTTGTCGACGGTCATCTCGACCGGCGAGTTGCGGAAGTCGAAGCGTGTCTGCACCGCCTTCTTGGTGTTGTTGATGGCGTTGTCGAGTTCGGCGAAGTTGATGCGGCTGACGATGTCGAGGCTGGGCATGGTCGGATCGTAAGCCGCTTCATGCCCGTCGGGAGAGATCAACCGGTTCAGCGCGCAAACCGCAAAGCCGCGGAACTCTCGATCGAAGAACGAAGGCGGGTACTCGGAGGTCTTCGTGGCTGGACCGGGCATCAGCGAGAGGCAAGCGGCAGCCGTGAGAATGTTCGTCCCGGATCTGCGCCGTCCGCCGCTGCCTGCTCAATAGGCCACAACTCGTGCAGCTTGCTCACACCGATCGGCTCGATCGGCGAGCCAAGTCCCTGAGCCAGCAGCGCCAGTTTGGCCTCAACGATCGCGGGTCGAGTCTCTCGAGCGATCTGGATGCGCAGTTGCCACAGTTCGCGGTCTCGCTCGCCTACCCGACGCTGCACGTCGCCCAGTTCGTGTGCGGCCTGGATGCGCAGTTGCCGCATCGTCAGCAGTGCGCCGCCGACAATCCCCACCGACAGAATGAGCGCAACGAACTTGGCAAACACGGGCGGGCCTCACTTGGCGGGAATCTTCAGCACCATCCCAACGCTGAGCGTCTCGGGATCTTCGATCGAGCCGCGATTGGCCGCAACAATCTCCGGCCAGCGTCGCGCCGAGCCCAGCGTCTTCTGAGCGATCACTGAGAGCACGTCGCCGCGCTGCACAGTGTAAGTGTTGCCGCCTGCGGTGGGGGTCTTGACCGGCCGCGTGCTGCTCGCCGACTGCCCTGAGCCAACCGGCGAAGGAGCAACTGTCTCGGCCTTCGCTGCGCCCGGCAGTACCAACTTCATGCCCGGCTGCAGGTATTCGCCTTCATCGCCCACGAGTTTACGGTTCAAGTCACGCACCGCGAGCCACTTGGTTCCGTCGCCCAGCTCTCGCCGCGCAATGGCGTAGAGCGAATCGCCCTCGCGTGCGGTATAGGTTCTAGCCTTGGGCTGCTCGCGCGTCGCCACGTCGGTTTCGGCAAGTCGGTCACGCGTGAAGTTGCTCAAACCCGGCACAACCCCGCCCGGCACGGTCGAAGTCTCGACCGCCAAAGGGTTGAAGTTCGCCCGCTCAGCACCGCCGGCCGCCCCACTCAGGTTCGTCGGCGGCACCATCGCGATCACCTGCGGCGGATCAAAGTACTGCGCCAGTGTGTCGGCCTCGCTCGCCGTCATCGGACGGACGTTGCGATCGTCTGTGAAAGCGGCGTAGCCGTCGTCCTGCGCTGCCAGCGGGTCGTTCACCGGCCGGCCAACCTGGCCCTGGCTCGTGCCCCAAGCACCGCTCACCGCCGTCGGTACCCGCGGGTTCTTTTCAGGCAGCACAAAGGGTCGATCCTGCGAACTGCCCATGTTCACCCGCTCACCAAGACGCGACGCCGAAGGCTGGTCAAGGCTCATCGTCGCGCTCCCCGCCTCGCGAGATCCCAGGCTCAGCAGATCGCCCTTAGGCTGCGTTTTGCGAGCCGACGAGAAGTGGTCGCTCAGCAGCACACCAACGACCAGCACGAAGGCGAATCCGACGATCAATGCGAGTTTGTGTTCACGGGTCACGGCGTGGGCATCCTTGCTTACGCGGTCAGGCTTTGGAAGACGGGGTCGGGGGGAGGGGGGGACAAGCGTGCAGTCTAAGGCAATAGTCGGATCGCACGCAACTTCGCCGAGCGGCTGCGCGGGTTCGAACGAGTTTCGTCGTCGGTTGCGGTCATCGGTTTGCTGCGGTGCGGCGTCATGGACTCGGCCAATCCTCGCTCGATCAGGCTTGCAAACCGCTGCTTCACCGGTCGATCCTCAAGCGAATGAAACGTGATAAACGCGATGCGGGCACCCGGGGCCAGCCACATGGTCTCGCCCCCCGATCCCCTTCCGGCCCTTCCGCTCGCAGCCAACGCCGTCGCGGCGGTATCGATCTGGTCTAACAGCGCCTGCAGCGCTCCAAGTTCATCGTTCACCGCGATCCGCAGGGCCTGAAACGTCTTAGTTGCAGGGTCCATACCACCCCCGCCACCACCTCTTCCGGGGCGCCGGCGGACAACCGAATGCACGATTTCTACCAATCTCTGCGTGGTCTCAATCGGCTCTCTGGCACGTTCCCACACAATTTTCGTCGCGATCGGCCTCGCTGCGGGCTCCTCACCAAAGTCTCGCAAAATCGTCGCCAGTTCGGCCTCAGGAAGCGTGTTGACCAGCTCCGCTGCGGTGGGGCCGAGCGGGATGTGTACGCGAGCCGAGCCTCCGCCGCTCTCACTACCCGTTCCGCTCGCGACTCCGCCGCGGTTCAGCCGCATGTCCAACGGGCCGTCTCGCTGGAAACTGAACCCGCGCGTGGCATCCTCGACCTGGTTCGAGCAGAACCCCAGATCCGCTAGCACGGCATTGGCCGAAAGCCCCAAACCGCTCAGCCATCTGGGCGCAGCGACGAAACTGGCGTGCAGCGTCTCCACTCGAAGGCCGCTGGTTGAGCCAGTACCCGGGGGAGAGGATGCCAGACGGCCCGACAATTCAAACGCTTCCGATCGCACCCGATCCGCCGCGCACGCCAGATTGCCCGCATCGGCATCCACCAGCGCAATCGTTCCCGGCGAGCCTGTCCCGGTATCGGCATGTGCCGCTCGCCCCTTCTGGGCCATGTGCTGTGCCATCGCCACTGCGTGCCCACCAAGCCCCGCCGTGCAGTCCAGTACCACGTCGCCGCGAACCGGCGCGAGCAGGCTCAGCACCTCGTTTACCAGTACAGGCGTGTGCTGCCCGGGCGACGGATTCGTCGCTACGGATTCCCCCGGCACGAACGCAGCTGGCGTGTTGGGCTGGCCCGGCATCGCGGCATCGGCGTGTTCGTTAGCGTTCACGGCCCAAGGATACGGGCTGGGACCGGGCCCAGGACCCGCATTGAGACCGGGAATCGGGGCCGCTGGTTCGTTATGTCGGGGCGGGTAAAGCACCGCACGCACGCCAGCGCTGCCTCACGCCCGATCGTTCCCTCATCCCTGCGGCCTTACTACGCTAAGCATTGACTTCGCTTGGCACTCACTGCTGGGTGTTCACCGCGAAGTGCACGCATCTCCCCGCCCCCTTCCCACACCCCCACACCTTCCCCCGCTTTCGTCTAGGAGCAAGAACCCATGCCCATCCGCATCGGCATCAACGGCTTCGGCCGCATCGGTCGTCTGGTCTACCGGCTCTGCGCTGAGCAGGGCATCGAGGTCGTCGCCGTGAACGACCTGGTCCCCGCCGACAATCTGGCCTATCTGCTCAAGCACGACACCATGCACGGCCGGTTCCGGTTGCGTGGCGAAGAAGCCACCGTCTCGGCCACCGAGACTTCCTTCACCGTCAACGGCTTCACAACTAAGACCATGGCCGAGCGCGACCCGGCGAAACTGCCGTGGAAAGACCTCAACGTCTCATACGTGCTCGAGTCCACCGGACTCTTCACCGAGTTTGAGAAGGCCAACGCCCACATCAGCGGCGGCGGCTGCAAGCGTGTCGTCATTTCGGCCCCAACCAAGAGCGAGCCCGACCAAGTGCCCACGCTCTGTTACAAGGTAAATCACGAGAACTACGACCCAGCGAAGCACACCGTCATCTCCAACGCCAGTTGCACCACCAACTGCCTCGCGCCAATCGCCAAAGTGATCCACGAAGAGTTCGGCCTTGAAGAGGGCCTGATGACCACCGTTCACGCCGCGACCGCAACGCAGCCCACGCAGGACGGTCCCAGCAAGAAAGACTGGCGCGGCGGACGCAACGCCTACATGAACATCATCCCCTCAAGCACCGGCGCAGCCAAGGCCGTCACGCTCTGCATCCCCTCGCTCAAGGGCAAACTCACGGGCATGGCCTTTCGGGTGCCCACGGCCGACGTTTCATGCGTTGACCTGACCTTCCGCACCGCCAAGCCCACGAGTCTCGACAGCATCAACGCGGCAATGAAGAAGTGGAGCGATGGCCCGATGCGCGGCGTGCTGGGTTACACCGATGAAGAAGTCGTCTCCAGCGACTTCATCTCTGACCGCCGGTCAAGCATCTTCGACGCCAAAGCGGGCATCCAGTTGAACGACCGCTTCTTCAAGATCGTGTCGTGGTACGACAACGAAGCGGGCTACGCGGCCCGCTGCGTGGACATGATCAAGATGCTTGCTGAGAAGGACGGGTTGCACTAAGGCGGTGCGATCGAGGCGTGGCATCGTGGCGGGACGGTTTCAGGACGGGACTCACGAGAGTGCAACAAGCCTGCAACCTCCCACATCATCTGCCCGGTACACTCGCACATGACCACGCTCAAGCCGCCCTTTCTTTCGCTGCTTCTACCCGTGGCTTTGTCGATCCTTCTGGCCATCTTCCTCAGCGCCTGCGGCCGGGCCGCTCTCACTTTCACCCTCAATCCGCAGCCCGCCCATCTTGAAGAAACGGCGGTGATCCCGCCGCAGGGTGTGACTGCCAGCGGTCGCTCAGGTGCCAAAGTCGCGATCATCGACGTTCGAGGTGTCATCCTCGACTCGCCGCAGCGCGGCTTTCTCACCTCCGCATCAAACCCCGTTGATGAACTCGTGGCGCGGTTGCAGAAGGCCGAGCACGACTCGGCCGTTCGAGCCATCGTGCTGCGAATCAACTCGCCCGGCGGCGGCGTCGCCGCGACCGAGACCATGTACCACGAAGTCCGCCGATTTCGTGAGCAGACCGGCAAGCCCGTCGTGGTCTCGATGGGCGAAGTCGCGGCCAGCGGCGGCTACTACCTCGCGCTCGCGGGCGACTTTGTCTTCGCTCAGCCCACGACCATCACCGGTTCGATCGGCGTGATCATGCCCACGATCAACGTCTCGCAAGGACTGGCCAGCATCGGCATCGTCTCGCGGTCAATCACCAGCGGCGCAAACAAAGACATGGCCAACCCGCTCGAGCCGATGCGCGAGGGCCAGTATGCGCTGCTGCAAGAGATGGTCAACGAGTTCTACGGCGAGTTCCGATCGCGCGTGCTGGAGCGTCGAAACGCAGTGCTCGCAAGCGGATCGTCAGGGGACAGCGCCACCGCCGCGATGTACCTCAACGATCACGCCGATGAACTGCTCGACGGACGAGTCGTCACGGGCCTGCAGGCGGAGCGAACAGGCCTGATCGACGCGACGGGCGGCGTACGCGAGGCCTTCGCCAAAGCGTGCGTGCTGGCGTCGATCAATCCTGACAAGGCGCAACTGATCAAGTACTTTGACTCGAACGACGTGAACGGGCCGCGAAGCGTCTATGGCCAAGCACGCGGGCCGGGCGACTCCGCTGGCTCTGGCGGCAACTCGGGAGATGCTTCCGGCTCCGCCAGCGGGCCGGAGATCAATATCGTGCAACTGCGATTGGGCGACGGTTCACTCTCGGGCCTGCACACCGGCGGCGGGGCGTACTACCTGTGGACGATGAGCGGCGAGTGAGTGCGGATGCGACGAGCGGCGCGCCCGTGCCATCGATGTCCATCAAACAGATTGGGAGAGAACTCGGAGACCTAAGGGGCTGGGATGCGCTCGCAGAGGACCGCAGAGCGGCAGCAGCCATGCTCGGCCTGGTGCCAATCTGCTGCTTTGCCGCTTTGGGGCGGTGGTGGCGTGTTGCTTCGCCCGCCCTTCCCTTCCGACCCAGCTATCCGATCCCCCCCGCTTGACCCGTGGCCGAGATGGGTTAGGCTTTCTGCCCCCGCTCCGACGGTCCCCGACCCCCCGGCGGCGGGTGTATCGTTGTCGCCGCATCATTGTCCGGGAGGCGTATGGTGTGCCGGGCAGATTCGGTCGATACTCGGCCTGTAAGCGTCTGAACAGGCAGGGTTTGGTTGGATTGGATTCGATCTGTTCGGGTTTATTGGTTCGCGTTCGGTTTGTTCTCGTTCGGGTAGATAGCTCAGTTGGTAGAGCACCGCACTGAAAATGCGGGGGTCGCCGGTTCAAGTCCGGCTCTGCCCATTCCTCCTGTTCGCAGCGGTTCGCATTCGTCCGCGTCCGCTCGCGGAAACCTCGCAAGATCAGGCACTCTTGGCGATCCTCGCGTCCGCAGGGAGCGTGCCACCGCCATCGCAGTCACGGGGAACTACTTCGACGGTCCGAAGTTGCCCGCACTTCCGCACAGCCATATCTGCCCCCTTCAGCCCCCTCACCTCCCCGCCAGCGAGCCGTGTTCATACCTGAACACGCCGCCCACCATCGTGCCAACCGCTCTGCCGCGAAGTTTGACACCGTGATACGGCGTGTTGCGGCTGAGCGAGGCGTGCGCCCCGCGATCGACCGTCCACTCAAGCGACGGATCGATCAGCGTCAGATCGGCCCAGGCCCCGGGCGAAAGCGTGCCCAGGCCGTGCGCAGGCACACTCACTGAACTCGTCCCGCTTATTCCCTCCGCCATGCCCGCCATGCCCATCCACGCCATCGCCCCAGCCACCGGCTTCGGCTCGCTCATCGCGCACAACGCCGGCCGATCAAGACAGCACAGCCGCGCCGGATTGATCGTTAACAACTCCACCAATCGCGGCCAGTCGATCACGCCCGGTTCAATCAACGCTCTGATATACAGCCCAAGCGCCGTCTCCAAGCCCGTGATCCCAAACGCGGCGGACTCAAACTCAACGTGCTTGCGTTCGGGCGTATGCGGCGCATGATCGGTCGCGAGAATCGTGATCGTGCCGTCGGCCACACCCTGAATGATCGCCTCAACGTCCGACCGCTCGCGCAGCGGCGGGTTCATCTTCGCCATGGTCCAGTATCGCGGCGTGGTGCCGTTGATGATGTGATGAGATTGGGATGCGGAACCCGCCCCTGCATTTCTTGCCCGAGCACCTTCTGCCCGATGCACTCCCGCCTGATCCTTCTCCGCCCGATCAAGCCCGCTCCGCTCCAGCCACTCACCCACTGCCACCTCGCCACGCTCCACACATTCGTGCGTCAGCGTCAGGTGATGGGGTGAAGCCTCGGCACTCACCTCTAACCCCTCGGCCCGTGCCCGCCGCACCAACTCAACCGAGCCCGCGCACGAGAGATGTTGAACGTGATATCGCGGCGGCGGCAAAGACGAGCCACAGCCAGAACCAGAACCAGAACCAGAACCACGACCCGACGACGACGATGCCGAACCAGAACCCACGGACAACGCCTTCAACAACCGCACGTCACGCTCGATGATCAGTTCCTCAGCAAGCCGGGGCCATCCGCCCAAACCCAATCTCGCCGCGATAGACCCCGCGTGCATCGCGCTACCGCGTGTGAGCGTCGGCTCTTGACAGTGCTGCATGAACGCCAGACCCGTGGGCTGAATGTACGTCATCGCACGCAGCATCAGGCTCGGCGAAGCAAGGCAATCGCCATCATCGGAGAACCCAACCGCCCCCGCTCGTGCAAGCAGCGCCAACTCGGCCAGTTCCTCCCCACGCCGACCCTTCGTCGCCGCACCCACCGGATAGACGCGGCAGTGAGCCGTCTGCTCGGCCCGCGTGTACACAAACTCGACCATGGCGTCGTCGTCGATCGCCGGGCTGGTGTTCGGCATGCAACAAACAGCGGTGAATCCGCCCGCAACCGCCGCGGCGGTGCCAGATTCGATCGTCTCGGCGTCTTCGCCGCCCGGCTCGCGCAAATGAACGTGCGGATCGATCAGGCCGGGTGTGCAGATTAACCCTTGGCCGTGGATGACGCGGTCGGCGTTCGCTGCGGGTCGCTTAGAGGACGCGGCGGGCAAGACGCTCTCGATCCGTCCATCACGCACAAGCACGTCGGCGGTCTGGTCGAGTTTGGCCGCAGCATCGATCATACGAACGCCCATGATGAGGACCGAGCGTGGCACCGGCCGGGTCGAGGCGGCACCCACAGCAGAACCCGCGGCGGGGGCTTGAGACTTGGCGTTCGAATCAGGCGAGTGTGCGGCCATATTGGCGGAGGGTAGCGAACGGCGGGGCTGAGGCGTATGGTTGCCCTTCGCCGGGGTGTTTGGGCGTGGAAACACGCCCCGCACCGGTCAGGCGGGGTGTAGCGCAGCTTGGTAGCGCGTTTGACTGGGGGTCAAAAGGTCGCAGGTTCAAATCCTGTCACCCCGACTTTTCGAGAGATGAAGCCCTCTGACCAACCCGTCAGAGGGCTTTGTCGTTACAGGAACAGGATTTAGAGCGTCTCGGACGAGGTTAAATCGGTCACGTTCCGACCCCGCTTTTTGCGGCCCTTTTTGGCTGACTGTTGAGAGGATTTGAACTTTCCAAGTCAATCGGCGACTTGCACCCCGGATCGAAGCGGGCGGACCATCGGCTCCGACGCCTCTATCGCTGCTTACAGGGCGTGAACCTTGACATGGGGTGCCGCGTTGCCAATGCTTGCACTATGACGCAAGTACGCAAACGACGACCTCCGGCTACGCCCAAGCAGGCCGCGACGTGTTGTGGGCCTCTGGACAAACTGCTTGACCCCGTGCTGTTCAAGGCGTTCTCCGATCCCACCCGCGTGGCCCTCATTGGGTGCATCGCCAAGTGCGGGCGCGGATGCTCCGTGGGAGAGGTCGCCGAGTGTTGCTCTGTGGACCTCTCAGTGGTTTCCCGGCACCTCGCTTTGCTGGCCCGCTCAGGAGTGCTGGAAGCGACGAAGGACGGACGGACGGTGTTCTACCGCGTCCGCTATTCCGAACTGTGCCGCTCCCTCCGGTCTCTCGCGGATGCGTTGGACGAGTGCTGTCCGGCGAAGGGAGGGGCGAGCAATGGCAAGTGCTGCTAACCGCCCCCGCGTGCTGTTTCTCTGCACCGGCAACTCATGCCGCAGCCAGATGGCTGAAGGCTGGGCCAAGGCTCTGAAGTCGGACGCGATTGATGCGTTTTCTGCCGGAACGGACCCGCACGGGATGAACCCGCTCGCGATCCGGGCGATGAAGGAAGCCGGCGTCGATATCTCCGGTCACTCCAGCAAGCGGCCCGAGGATCTCGGCATCGAGTTCGACTTCGTCGTGACGGTGTGCGACTCTGCGAACGAGTCCTGCCCAATATTTCCGGCCCGCACCCGTGTAGTTCACGTTGGATTCGACGACCCGCCCCGGCTGGCCAAGAGCGCGATGAACGACGAAGAGGCAATGCCGCACTACCGACGCGTGCGTGACGAGATTCGAGCATTCACTCTCACTGTTCCCGAGTCACTCACCGCTCCACAATCTGGATCGGTCTAGGAGAGTCTTATGTCAACTGTCAAAGTCTTCGACCCGCCCATGTGCTGCTCTTCCGGCGTGTGCGGAGCTGATCCAGATATCGCGCTCGCCCGCTTCGCCGCCGATCTGCAGTGGCTCCAAGGCCAGGGCGTGGCGGTCCAGCGGTTTACGCTGTCTCAGCAACCTGAGAAGTTCACCACGGAACCGAAGATCCTTCAGGCCGTAAATGCGGGCGGCACAGGAGCACTGCCAATCGTGATGGTCGATGATCAGATCATCGCGGAACGGCAGTATCCGAGCCGGGAGCAGCTCGCGACCAAGCTCGGCTTGTTGGCCGCGACAGCATCGGCATTGCCCAAGAGCGGCGGATGCGGCTGCAAGCCGGGCAAGTGCTGCTGAGGCAACTCAGCCGGCGCTCTCCTTGCATCCCCGTACCGCTCTGCTTGTTCGAACACCAAAGGACTACGTCATGGACTTCGTCACTTCACCCACACGCTATCTCTTCTTCACCGGCAAGGGCGGAGTTGGCAAAACCTCGCTCGCCTGCGCTACCGCCGTCACGATCGCAGACAGCGGCAAGCGAGTGCTGCTGGTAAGCACCGACCCTGCCTCAAATCTCGATGATGTCTTCGGCATCCGGCTCTCCAACGCCCCGACATCCGTACCCGGCGTACCCGGGCTTGACGCGGTCAACGTCGATCCCGAGGCAGCGGCGAAGGCATACCGAGATCGCGTCGTGGGTCCATACCGGGGCGTGCTTCCGGCAGATGCGGTAGCCCACATGGAGGAGCAACTCTCTGGTTCCTGCACCGTTGAGATCGCGGCCTTTGACGAGTTCACAGGCCTGCTCACGAACAACGAGATCGCCGAAAAGTACGAGCACATCATCTTCGACACCGCACCGACGGGGCACACACTCAGGCTGCTGGCCCTGCCGGCGGCATGGTCAGGATTCCTCGACACCAACAAGCAGGGAACATCCTGCTTGGGACCCCTCTCAGGGCTCAATGCACAGAAGGAGCGGTACGAGGCGACCGTCGCCGCGCTCGGTGACAAGTCGCAAACCACATTCGTGCTGGTTGCCCGGGCCGAACCCAGTGCCCTCCGCGAGGCGGACCGGACGAGCCATGAGCTGGCGACCTTGGGGCTCAAGAACCAGCGGCTGGTCGTGAACGGCGTGTTCACGCCCGCCGAGGTCGGGGACGAAATCGCCGATGCAATGGCGGCACGCACGCAAGCGGCGCTCGCGGCGATCCCGGACGGGATTGCCTCTCTCCCCCGCACGCTCATCCCGCTCAAACGCCGCAACCTGGTCGGACTGGACGCGATCCGCACGATGCTGCGGGATGAACGTCCTGGTTCCGAAGCCGTTCCAATGCCCGAAGGCATGAACGAGATCAAGATCCCTCCGCTGGTTGAACTCATTGACCAGATTGAGGCCGGTGGGCACGGAGCCGTCATGACGATGGGCAAGGGCGGCGTGGGCAAGACCACGATCGCCGCGGCGATTGCCGTCGAGCTCGCCCATCGCGGCCACGAGGTCCACCTGACCACCACCGACCCCGCAGCACATATCTCCGCGGCGGTTCACGGTTCGCTCCCAAACCTCACCGTCGATCGCATTGATCCGCTGGTCGAGACGAAGGCGTACCGCGACGGGGTGCTCGCGGCGTCCGCGAAGGGCCTTGATGCTGCCGGCTTGGCTCTCCTCGAAGAGGATCTGCGTTCACCGTGCACGGAGGAGGTAGCGGTGTTTCGTGCCTTCTCCCGCGTGCTCAACGAAGCGAAGCGGCGATTTGTCGTCATCGACACCGCGCCCACCGGGCACACGCTCCTGCTGCTCGACGCAACCGGCTCGTACCACCGCGAGATGATGCGGCAGATGAGCAAGCTTCGGCCAGCGGACGATGCCCACACAGACACCGACGGGCACGTGTCGGTCAAAGGCATCAGCACGCCCATGATGAAGCTCCAGGACCCGGCGTACACCAAGGTCATCATCGTGACTCTGGCCGAAAGCACGCCGGTGTTGGAGGCTGCGCGGCTTCAGGACGACCTACGGCGGGCACAGATCGAGCCCTACGCCTGGGTCATCAACAGCAGCCTCTCGGCCACAGCGACCATCGACCCGCTTCTGCGAGCCCGCGCTGCGGGCGAGCGGACGTTGATCGAAGATGTCCGAGATCGGCGGGCCGTGCGGACGTTCATTGTTCCGTGGCAGGCCGAGCCACCCGTGGGCGCAGAGTCACTGCACGAACTGATCGGAGCCTCAACCACATGACATCGAAGGTCGCCGCGATGACCTGCAAACCGTGCACGCCGGTTCGTTCCGGACAACTGAACTTTCTCGACCGCTACCTCACGCTCTGGATCTTCCTCGCGATGGCCGCGGGAGTGCTGCTCGGGCGTTTCATTCCCGGTGTGCGTGACGCGATTGACAGCGTCACCGTCGGTACCACCAACATCCCCATCGCCATTGGCCTCATCCTCATGATGTACCCGCCGCTGGCGAGGGTGCGGTACGAGGAACTGCCGAAGATTTTCCGCGACTGGAAAGTCCTCGCGCTCTCGCTCATCCAGAACTGGATCGTCGGCCCAGTGCTGATGTTCGCGCTCGCGGCGATCTTCCTGCACGACAAACCCGAATACATGCTCGGCCTCATCATGGTGGGGCTGGCCCGCTGCATAGCGATGGTGCTGGTGTGGAACGACCTGGCCAAGGGGAGCCCGGAATACGCCGCAGGGTTGGTCGCGTTCAACAGCATCGTCCAGGTGCTCTTCTTCGGCGTGTACGCGTGGGTCTTCATGACCTGGCTCCCGCCGCTGGTCGGTTTGAAGGGGGTCGTAGTCGCTGTGAGCATTGCGAGCATCTTCAAGAGCGTGCTGATTTATCTGGGCATCCCATTCTTCGCCGGGATGTTCACGCGGCTCATCCTCAGGGCCGTCAAAGGCGACGCCTGGTACACGCAGAAGTTCCTCCCCCGTATCTCGCCCATCACGCTGGTGGCGTTGCTCTTCACCATCATCGTGATGTTTGGCCTTCAGGGCGACCGCATCGTGGCCGCGCCGCTGGACATTCTGCGGATCGGCGTGCCGCTCGCGCTCTACTTCATCATCATGTTCTTTGCGTCGTTCTTCATGGCTCGCCGCGTAGGAGCGGACTATGAGCGCTCGGCGACGCTCGCCTTTACAGCCACCGGCAACAACTTTGAACTGGCTATCGCGGTGGCGATCTCGGTCTTCGGCATCGCCTCGGGTACAGCGTTTGCCACCGTGATCGGACCGCTGGTCGAGGTGCCGGTGCTGATCGGGCTGGTGAGCGTCTCGCTATGGATGGGTCGGCGGTGGTTCCCACGCGGCATGGATTCTCAGGCAGTGGCAGCCAGTCCGCCACCCAACTGACTGGGAGTGCCCAGGGGGCACATCGGGTCTGGCCCCAGCGGCTGCCTGTCGTCCCTGCCGCGATCCCTTCAGTCTTACGAAACCGCCTTGGCGCTCAGCAAACGGCGTATTCCAGGCTCCCACACCCAAACGCCCTCCAAGAAAAGTCCTATTGGTGTACTGTCACCCCGACTTTTCGAGAGATCAAGCCCCTCGACGAGCACGTCGAGGGGCTTTCTCGTTGTAGAGAAAGGACTTGCGCTATCGAACCGGCAGTTCAACCGCATCGCAGCGATCGGCGAACTCCACGCTCTGGCCGGCGTGATGCTGGCAGGATTTGAACTACGCGGCTGACAAACGGGTTAACGATCACTCACTGTTCTGATCACAGCCGGCGCTCGGAGCCCGGTCCGAATGCCGTCTTTGTGATTCCCAGCTTTGCCATGCGCGATCGCAGCGTGTTGGGGTGCATGTCGAGAATGACGGCCGCACCGTGATCGCCTGCGATCCGCCATGAGGTCAGATTCAGGACGTTGAGGATGTGCGACCGTTCAACCTCTTCAAGTGTGCGGCGATCGGTTCCCGGCGGTACTGCCTCTCCTGCATCGGGCGTGTTTCTTGCCTGTCCAGCAATCGCACCATCGATGCGGAGCGTGCCTTGGTAGGACAGGATCACCGCTCGCTCGATGACATTTTCAAGCTCTCGGATGTTGCCCGGCCACGCATACTCACTCAGTGCTGACTGTACATGGTCGGGAACGCTCTCAATGATCTTGCCCTGCTGCTTGGCGAACTTGCGAACAAAGTGCGTGACCAGCTGAGGAATGTCCTCTCGTCGATCGCGCAACGCCGGTACATGAACGGGGAACACGTTGAGTCGATAGAACAGATCCTCTCGGAACGCCCCGGCGAGGATCATCTTGCTCAGATCGCGGTGCGTCGCCGCGACAATCCTGATGTCCGTGCTGATCGTCTGCGAACCGCCAAGCCGCTCGAACTCGCCTTCCTGGATCACACGCAGGAGCTTCGCCTGCAACTCGAGCGGGAGCTCACCGATCTCGTCGAGGAAGATGGTGCCGCTGTTGGCAAGCTCGAAGCGTCCCGCCCGCCGGGAGGTTGCGCCGGTGAACGCCCCTTTTTCGTGTCCAAAGAGTTCGCTCTCGATGAGCGATGACGGGAGTGCCGCGCAGTTCACCTTGATGAGCGGCCGCTCCCTGCGCCAACTCAGGTTGTGGATAGCACGAGCAAAGAGCTCCTTGCCCACGCCGGTCTCGCCGAGGATGAGCACCGTGGCGTCGGTGGCGGCGACCTGCTCGATGAGCCGCTTGGCCTTGGTCATTTCGGGGCCTTGCCCGATGATCTGCTCAAAGTTGTGGCTGACCTTGATCTCCTGCCGCAGGTACTGGTTCTCGGCTTGGAGCCTTTCCTTGAGCCGCTCCACTTCCGCGAGCGCGCTGCGCAGCGCCTTTTCCCGTTCTTTGCGTTCGGAGATGTCGTTGAAGGTGACTACGGCACCGATGACCCTGCCCCCCTCATCGCGGACGGGCGTGCTGACGTATTCAACCGGAAAGCTCGAACCGTCTTTGCGCCAGAAGACCTCGTTGTCCTCGCGGTGCACCAGCCCGTCCGTAATCGCCGCGTAGATGGGGCACTCTGATCTCGGATAATGCTCGCCGCCGGGTTTGCTGTGATGGATGAGGGCATGCTGGTGTTTGCCCAGCATCTCCTCGATGCTCCACCCCATCATCGCCGCTGCGGCAGGATTGCAGAACGTGGTGCGTCCCTCGGCGTCAAGCCCGTAGATGCCTTCGCCAGCAGAAGCAAGAATCAGTTCGTTGCTGCGCGTAAGCCGAGCGACCTCGGCTTCGGCTGCTCGTCGTTCGCTGACATCGCGAAATGTCACCACCGCCCCGAGAAGTTCGCCGCCATCGCCGATGATCGGCGTGCTGCTGTACTCAACCGGAAACGACGTGCCGTCCTTACGCCAGAACACCTCGTCATCCACATGATGCACTTCGCCGTCGTGGAACGCCGCGTAGATGGGGCATTCGTGCGACGGAAACACCGACCCGTCCGGATACGTGTGATGGATGAGCGGGTGCGAAAACGTCCCCACGAAGTCGTCAGCCTTCCATCCAAGGATGGTCTCGCCGGCGGGGTTGAGGTAAGTGGTGCGCCCTTCCTGATCGATGCAGTAGATGCCCTCGCCGGCACACCTGAGCACAAGCTCGTTCAGCTCGCTCTTGGTGTGCCTTCTGGCACCGGGCCGCGAGCGTTCTTTGGGCAGGTCACACATGAAGAATCCTCTCGGTAGAGTGAACGCGGGCGGTTGTCCCTGCACCGGCTCAGAAGGAGCGGGAACACGACATCTCGGTGATTGTACACGATATTTCGTAACTCACGGCATTTCGTATACAAATGCCCGCTGCGCATCGATAGATAAACCATTGACGCACATGGCATTAGAGGATTTCTTCGCCATTGGCATGGTCGTTGCCTTGGTACATCCGAGTCGCGAACCAATCGCTTGCCTGCCCAATGGAGATGCCAAATGAACCGCCCACTGCTCGCTGCCACAATCATCGCCGCTGCCGGCATAGCACTCGCCAACGAGACCATGACCCAGGCTCGGTCTGCTGAGCCCTCTACCAAGACGGCCGTTGGCCTCTCGGCTCCCCCGACATTCGGCGTCCGCTACCAGACCGTGAAGATCGACGGGCTGGAAATCTTCTACCGCGAAGCAGGCCCGAAGGACGCGCCCGTCATTCTTCTGCTGCACGGGTTCCCGACTTCCTCGCACATGTTCCGCAATCTCATCCCCGCGCTGGCCGACAAGTACCGCGTCATCGCTCCCGACTATCCCGGGTACGGCAACAGCTCGATGCCGAGCACCACCGAGTTCGAGTACAGCTTCGACAACCTCGCCAGGGTGCTCGACAAGTTCACCAAGGCCGTCGGCGCGAACAAGTTCGCTCTCTATGTGCAGGACTACGGAGCGCCGATCGGCTTCCGGATCGCCAGCGCCCATCCAGAGCGGATCACCGGTCTGGTGATTCAGAACGGCAACGCATACGAGGAGGGGCTGCGGGACTTCTGGGTGCCCTTCAAGGCGTACTGGAGGGAGCAGACCGCCGAGAACAAGGCCGCGCTGACGCCGTACTTCGAGATGGCCGCAACCAAGTGGCAGTGGACGCACGGCGTCAAGGACCCCTCGACCATCAGCCCTGATACCTGGACGCTCGACCAAGCGGGGCTGGACCGCCCCGGCAACAAGGAGATCCAGTTGGCGCTGTTCATGAGCTACAGCACGAATCCGCCGCTTTATCCGAAGTGGCAGGAGTACTTCCGCACACACCAGCCGCCGACGCTGATCGTGTGGGGCAAGAACGACTTCATCTTCCCCGCCGAGGGCGCCGAGCCGTACAAGCGCGATCTCAAGAATCTCGACTTCAACCTGCTGGACACTGGCCACTTTGCCCTCGAAGAGAGGGGCGGCGTCATCGCCGAGAAGATCCGCGCGTTCATGCAGGACAAAGTTCAGAAGTAGTCACTGGCCACCGATCGCGGGCTCGTCGCGATCGCACCGGCGCCCACACCCGGGTCCCGTCCCCTGATCTGTCAAACACGCGGCGACTGCCACCAGCGGGTGTTCCGTCTGATGCAGGAGTCGCACAGCCCGAACGAAGGAGTTTCACATGTCACGTCTTCCGATCCAGACCGTCGAATCCGCCACCGGCAGCAACAAGGACATCTTCGCCGCCCTTCAGAAGGGACTGGGGATGGTGCCCAACATGGCCAAGGTCATGGCCAACTCCCCGGCGGTCCTGCAGTCGTGGGTGCAGTTCAATGGCGCGTTGGGTACCGCCAAGCTGTCGGCACAGATCCGCGAGCAGATCGCGCTCCTGACCGCTGAGAGCAATGCCTGCACCTACTGCCTCTCGGCCCACTCGGCCCTGGGCAAGATGGTCGGCCTCAATCAGGCGCAGATCGATGGCGCTCGCCACCGCGAATCGACCGATCCGCGCACCTTCGCCGCCCTCACGTTCGCCCAAGCCGTCATCGATCGGCGGGGCGGAATCAGCGAAGGCGACATCAAGGCGGTGCGCAACGCCGGGTTCAGCGATGCGGAGATCGCGGAGATCGTCGCCGCCGTCGCGTTGAATTTCTTCACAAACTTCTTCAATCGCGCGTTCGATGTTGATGTCGACTTTCCCCGCGTCGAGGCGCACAACCACGCCGCGGCGCGGTGAACACCACACCCGCTCTGACCACTACCACGTCTCCGGCTGCGAAAGCGGCCCGAGACCATTCACACTCGCCCTTGCCCCGGAGTACACCCGTGTCAGCTTCCACAACCCCTCATCTCTTGGTCGCAGTGCCACCGTTCACGCGAGACTCCGCGCTCCGCAAAGTACGTGCGGCTGAGGACGCGTGGAACAGCCGCGACCCCGATCGCGTGTCGCTGGCGTATTCGCTCGAAAGCCAATGGCGCAACCGCGCCGAGTTCGTCCAGGGCCGGGA
>JBGSRG010000043.1:0-4231 GCA_041737685.1 Phycisphaerales bacterium
AAAAAAGACGAACCCCGGGAACGGATCCCGGGGTTCGTTGTCGTTGTTGTGCGTCAACGGGCGATGACTGCCTTAGGTCGCCCGATTGTGCGCAGAACGTTTAGAGGAGCTTGTGACTGAGCGGGGTAGTGCTGCTCAGACCCAAGTTGCTTCGGTGATGCGGGCCACGGATGGCCCGAGCCACTTAGGCGCGGCGGCGACGGGCCGCGACCAGGCCGCCCAGACCCATAAGGGCGAGAGCACCGGGGGCGGGGACGTAGGTGACCAGCAAGTTGTACGAGCCGGCGTTGGTGCCGGGCGTGATCGCGTCGATCGTTGCACCGAACAATGTGTTGAACCCACCCGTCACGATCGTGTACGTGCCCGAAGCGAGGGTAAGGCCATCGGAGCCGGCGAGGTCGTCGCCGACCGCCTGAAGCGGATCAGCCGCGCCGAAGGTGAGAGCGCTGAATAGCCCTGTGGAACCGTCGTCATCAGCAACAACCAAGTTTCCGAGACTGTCGTAGAGGGCGATCTCGGTGTCGGTCATACTACCGGTAGCGCCGGCGAGCATACGGATGTTGAGATAATCGCTGATGTTGGTGACGCCGGTAGGGATGGTAAATGTGAAGAAATCCAGACCGCCCGCGACGTGCGAGCCAGCGATGGTCTGTGTGACGCCGTTGCCGGGGAGTGAACCGAGGGCACTGCCGCCGTTCATGACCGAACCGACGTTACGGAACTCGTAGGTCACGCTGTCCCAGTTCTGCTCTGAGAGGCCCGCGGTTCCGTCTTGGAAAGCCTCGAACCACTCGAAGTTGACGATTCCGCCCGCGGTGAGGGCAAAGGGTGCTGCGGGAACATTGTTGTTGATCGCAAGCGTACCAGTGTAACCTCCGGCGGTGGTGGCCTGAACGTTGAACGACGTGAACGCGCTGCCAGCTCCGGCGGAGATGCGGACCCGAGCCTCGTTGGCGAACGTCGCTGTTGCGACTTCGGTCAGACTGCCGATGACGCGGATCGAGTTGACCGTGCCCGAAGCGGCGGCGACGTAGGAGTCGATCGCGTTGTCCACGTCGCCCTGAGCATCAACCGACGCCTTGTTCAGGAAGGTGACGGAGTCGATCAGGGTCGAAGGAACCGTGCTGGCGAACGCCATGCCCGACGAGGCCAGAATCGCGAGAACTGCTGCTGCCTTCTTCATCTCTTCTCTCTCCTTTGGCCGCGGTTGCGGCCGCTTGACTTGACCCCGTTCGCCACACGCGCTCGGCGGTCTGTTGAACTCTTGCTGCGGGCAAACTCGGACACACGCCGAGACCCGTGGACAGGACAGGCGACTCTCCACGGGTTGGACCCGCGGAACCCCGCAGAGAGTCGCCTTGTTGAAAGCGGCCTCGCGGGGAACAAACCGGATTGAGTTGAGTACTTTGCTGCGGCTTGTTCGAGCAACGCGTGGATGATCACGCGGGGCTGAGGTTGCAAGGACACTGGGCCGTGGCGGGGCTCTCTCTCAACTCACTGTGAAGATTGTACAGATAAATGGGGCCTGAACAAGGGGGTTGTAGCGATTCTGACGACTTTTCATCGGTGGGGTAGGGAGGGGGGGCGGGATTATGGGGCTTTGGGGTAAAGATTGTGTGAAGGGACTTGAGCCGCAAGTGCCTGAGGCGTAGGGCGTTAGGGTGTGTTTTGGGTGTGGCCGAAGGGGATGGTGGGGGGGCGGTCGGCGTGTGCGATCTGACAAGCGGTGCCGGGCAGGGATTTTGCGAGTTTGCGGGCGAGAGAGGGGAGATAGCCGCGTTCGGTCTGGGTGTGGCCGGCGAGGATGACGGAGAGGCCGGAGGCGATGCAAGCAAGGATTTCGTGGTGCTTCATCTCGCCGGTGATGAAGGTGTCGCAGCGGTGGAGGCGTGCGAGTTCGGCGAGTTCGGCACCGGATCCGGGGATGATCGCGATGCGGTGCGCGGTTGGGTTTGTTGGGGTTGGTGCGAGGTGGGTGGTGGCGGATTGGGCGGCGAGTTGATGGGGCGTTGGCTCGGCGTGTGTTGACTCGGTGTGTGTTGGCTCGGCGGGGGCGATGAGGATGGGGTGCGTTTCGAGGGCGAGGTGCGCGTGCAAGCGCGCTGCGAGGTTGGAGAGGGTGGTTGGTTGATCGAGCGTGATGCAGCGGCCCGCGCCGATGGAGCGCATCGGCTGGGGCTGGAGGGGATAGATATCGATGGGCGGCGCTTCGTAGGGATGGGCGCGCTTGAGGGCTTCGATCGCCAGCGGCAGGGCCGCTTGAGAGCAGATCATTTCGAGGCGATGTTCTTCGATGCGTTCGAGTTGGCCCGGCTTGCCGACGGCGGGTCGTGCGTGGGCGGCGGCGAAGAAGGAGCCTTCGCCGGGAGAGGCGAAGGAACAGAGGTGGTAGTTGGCGATGATGCCTGCGCCAGCGGCGGCGAGTGCGTGGCGGATGGTGTCGATCTGGTCGGCGGGGGCGAAGGTAACGAGTTTGACTTGATGGATGGCGGAATGGCTGGCGGCGGGGCGGAGGGCGAAGCGCGTAGATGGGTGCGTGGTTGCGGGTGTTGTTGCGGGTGTTGTTGAGGGGCGTGATGGCGGCAAGAGGCCGTCAGCGAGCCAGTCGGTGACGCCGCCTGTGCACGCGTCGAGGGCGGTGTGGGGGGAATAGACGGCGATGTTGTGCCGGAGCATCGCGCTGACGATGCGTTCGGTGCTGGTTGAGTTGGTGAGCCGCTTGAGGGGAGAGAAGATGGGAGGGTGGTAGGCGATGACGGCGGAGCAGTTGAGGCTGATGGCTTCGTCGGCGACGGCTTGCGAGAGGTCGATGGTGAGCAGGACGGGGCCGGTGAGTGGGCTTGTGGGTGTGCCGATGAGCAGGCCGACGTTGTCCCAGGGTTCGGCGAGATGGAGCGGCGCGAAGGACTCGATGGCGCTGGCGAGGTCGGCGACGGTGTGGTGCTGGGGGTTGGGCGGTGTTTTTGGCTGGGGCGGGTTGGGCACGCGCGGCTCGTGGTGATGGAGGAGTGGGAAAGTGGGGGCGAGTTCAGGAAGATAGGGAGAGGTGCGGGGAGAGGTGGGCGGGCGTGAATGGGATTGGCGCGGGTGTGTGGGCATTGCTGGCGTGGAGCAGGCCGGTGCGCCAGGTCCAGCGTTTGAGCAGCAGGTACTGTTGAAAGAGGGCCTCGATGAGGTGGCGTCCGGCGGGTGTGGCAGAGTCGGGGACGGACGAGGCGGGGAGGGTGTCGAAGTCGAGAAAGGTCTCGCGCAAGCGCTCAACGGTTGCGGCTTCGCGTTGGACGAAGGCGCGGGAGTAGTCGAGTTCGGTTGGCGTGGTGATGTCTCGACCGAAGAGGGCGAGGCCGAAGTCGGGCGAGTGGTTGGCGAATCGCCACGAGGCGACGCCGAGATTGAACTCGCGTGCGAGCAGGTCGGTCGCGCGGTAGCGGTGGTCGTGTTGAACGTGGGCGGCGGGCCGGTGCCAGACGGGAAAGCCAGCGCGGGTGGCGAGTCGCCAGGCGAGTTCGATATCGTCGTGGCCGTAGGTGAGGGGGAATGCGACGAAGCCGGCGGTGTCGATGACGGGCGAGAGGGGGACGGAGAAGTTGAGGCCGTAGCAGTGGCGGAAGCCCCAGTCGTGGTGCGGGCTTTGCGTGGCGGCGCCGGTCATGCGGTTGTAGAAGAAGACCATTGAGGTTTCGCGGACGAGACGGTCGGTGAGGGTGTCGTGCTGGGGTGGCGGCACGATCCAGTCGGCGCTGCCGCAGACGAGCGCGCCGGGCAGACCGAGAGCCCGTGCTTCGGCATGGGCGTTGAGGTGGTGCTGGATGAGGTCGGGGTGGGCGAGAACGTCGTCGTTGAGCGAGAGGAGGATGGGTGGAGGCTCTCGGGGTGGGGCGCTGGCCAGGCGTTGCTGAATGATGGCGAGGCCGGTGTTCCGAGCGGCGTTGTAGCCAGCGCGCGGGCAAGTGTGGATGATGAGGCCGTGGAGGTTTGGGGGGCGAGCGGGGGAGGCGCAGAGCCAAGCGGAATGGGCGGCGGTGAAGGTGGCGTTTGCGAGATGAGGCGCGGGGTCGTCGCCGTCGATGGCGAGGATGACGGTGAAGTCGGCGGGGTCGATGCGCTGCTGGGCAAGGGTTGTGAGGCACGCCGCGGCCTTGTCGGGACGGTTGTGCGTTGGGATGAGCACGAAGACGTGCGGCTGGCGGGGCGTGAAGGCGCTGCGCTGCGGAGTTTGTGGGGAGTGGTG
>JBGSRG010000084.1:0-7187 GCA_041737685.1 Phycisphaerales bacterium
CACCACGCGATCGTCCAAGGTCGGCGGGTCGGCCGCCTCCGCACCCGCGTGCGGCGCAGCAATCGTGAACAACCGCCGGATCCTCAGCCGCTTCATCGACCGAGCCTCCACCGCCTCCGACGCTTCAACCGCCGCCGCTCGCTCGTCCGGAGCCATCGCCGCGTATCGCGCCACAATCCCCCCAAGCGAGAAGCCCACAACATCCACCTCAACCGTCTGATCGGGATCACCGCTCGGAAATCGCTTCTCAACACTTGCGAGCACCTTGCGCCGGCAAGCCTCGATCGTTGACGTGCCAAAAGGTGACACCGCAACCATCTCCGCGCTGGCGCTGGTGTACCGCTTCAGTCGGTCAAGCAACGCATCGACCACGATCCCGACATCAAACAACCCGCCGATGACCACCACCGGGCGCGCCGGGCGCACGGGACGCTCCTTCATCGCCTCGAGTTCTTCGCCCGCGCGAGTCACCGTCAGCGCAAACGCCGGATTCTCAACCCGCCCGCCCACACCGCAGCCGCAGAGCAACGCCACGCCAATCAACAACGCACCAACCCAACGGACGCACAACATCGCGATTTCACTCCCTCACTCGCTCTCAGAATCCGTTGGCTCATCAGCATCTTCTTCGGCCACGGCCCGATGCGAGCGCTGCGACCTGCTGGGCGGAAAGTAGATTTCATCCCACGCTGAATCTCGACCCGGTAAGAACCGCGGATCGGCCTTCAGCTTGCTTGGTGTGACAAACTCCCCACCGTCCTGCTCGCCCGGCGCTCCCAGCCCGCCGTCGTCGACGCGATTGGTACCGATCGAGTAGATCATCGGCTGAGAATCGATCAGTTTGTACCGCAACGGCCCGCCGTCGAAGCGATCGATTGAAACTTCGCTGAGGTACGTCGGCACAAGTTCTTCCAGAGTGCCCGGCCACCGCCCGCTCGCGAGCTTGAAGCGGTGCAAGGCCAGAACGCTTCGCGCAGCGCCGTTCTCGGCTCGAACCCGCTCTTGAGATACGTAGACCATGTTGAGATTCGGCGCCATCACGCAGGCCGGCAGCACACTCACGCCACCAAGTTGCTGCGCCATCGGGCGCATAAGCGCGCTCGTCCTTGTGCCCTGCCCGTCAAACTGCCAGATCGGTACCCTGGCGTCCGCCATTCCCGAGGACACGATCGCGTCGTAGCGCGCGAGCTGCTCAGCGCGGCCGCTGGTTCCGCTTGCCCACAGGAGATAGTCAGCAATACCAAGACGTTCATTTCCGGGTGTAGAGTGCCCACCGTTGAGTATGTCTTCAGTCCAGAGTTCAATGCCATCCAGCGTGATCCGACCGTTCCCCGCGCCATCATCGGTAAAGCTCCGCTGGAGCGCATCGAGCATCATCGCCCTCTCGAATCTCAGCGCCGTCTGCAACTCACGGCTCTCATCAGCATCTGCAAACAAACTCGCAAGCTCCGCGAGTTGCTTGTCACTCAGCTCGGTCGCGGCAACCTCGACGCACTCTATCGTGATACGGGCCGCCAACGACTCAACCGCAACGCTGAGCATGGGCGCCAGCAAGCCCCCACTTTGCGCAGAAAGCCGACGCAGATTCAGAATGGCTCGAACACCCTCGACGACCTGATCTGACTCGCCCCTTTCAGCCGACAGCCGCGCCTCGAGCCTCAACATCCGCGCACACCGCCGAAGCGGCCCAAGATGCGGCTGGACGATCAAGCACAGCGGCGGGTTCTCCGTTCCACGCCGAACTCCCGCCTCATCAAACGATTCACGAGACCGCCTCGCAGCATCCCTCTTCCACTCCTCATCATCCCCATCGGTCAGCACATACCCCAGCATGTGCCGCTTGCTCGCCTCCCGAATCCGCTGCAATTGCGGCCCACACGCCTCAACATACTCCCTCACTACCGGCCAAAGCTCGTCCCCCGGCTTGGTGTCCATCCAGCCCGTCTTCTCCACATGATCCTTGACCCACAACTCCTCGGGCAGTTCCGGCAGAGCAAGCATTGCGCGCCGAATCTCCGGCCACGCCAGTTCCTCCGGCTTGGCCGCCAGCACCGGCGCGTTGTACTCCGCGGCGAAGTTCCGCGAAATCGTCGGCTTGCGCAACGCCCACCACGCCCCGATCCCCACAGGAATCATGAGCAAAATCAGCAACGCAGCCATCACGTGCACCGCCCACCGCCGCCGCCGCGACTTGGGCTCCTTCGGCCGACGCTCCGCGCCCAGTCCCCAGTGCTCTTCAACCGGCGAGAGAGTCCGAGCTCGCAGCTCCGTCATGAGTCATCGCTCCGAAGCCACCCTCACGAGCCGCTCACACCCCCCGCACCGTCACCGCAACCGCGCCACCCGCAGGGACATGCTCCACCGTGCCCGCCGCGATCTTCTCAAACCCGCTGCCCAACTCCCCGATCGGGTCCGGCGGGATGATGTCCACCTTCTTCTCGCCCAGCTTCGCCTCGCCGCGCTTCACCTTCTGCTCAAACGCCACACACTCGGCGTGCAACCGCTCCAGAATCTGCTCTTCCGGCACGTTCGCCACCCGCTCGCCCTGAACATAAATGATCCCGCGTCGATCGCCCGCAAACACCGCGACGTCCGCCCCCTCGGCCTCGCCCGGCCCGTTCACCACGCAGCCCATCACCGCCACCTTCAGCGGCAACTCAATCTTCATCAGGCTCTTGCGAACGTCCTGCACCAGCGTGAACAAATCCACCTGAATCCGGCCGCACGTGGGGCACGCGATCAGGTCAATACCCTTGCGCGTTCGCAGTCCCAGGCTGTACACCAGTTCCAAACCGTCCTCCACCTCATAGATCGGGTCGTTCGCATAACTGATCCGAACCGTGTCGCCGATGCCGTTGCACAAGAGCGCGCTCAGCGCCGCGATCGATCGAATGCACCCGGTCTCCTTCGGCCCCGCGTGCGTCACGCCCAAGTGCAGCGGATGGTCAAACCGCTTGCTGATCTCCGTGTACGCGTCGATCACGATCGTCGCGTCCATGCTCTTGGCGCTGATTGAAAGATCGTAGAAATCCTGCTCGTAGAAAATGTCCAGGTACTCTTCCAACTTCGTGACCATGATCGCCAACAGATAGCCGTGCTTGTGCTCGCTGAACACCGCACCCAGTTCCTTCATCCGCTTCTGCTTGTCGCGACGCTCGATGATCGAGCCTTCGTTCACGCCAACACGGATCGGCAGGCCCCGCCCGCCGTTGGCCCCCTTGCACGCCTGGATCACGTCGATCACCTGCGACCGGTCGTTGATGTTTCCGGGGTTGAGCCGGATCTTGTGAACGCCCGCCTCCACCGCCTCAAGCGCACGCTGAAAGTGAAAGTGAACGTCCGCCACGATCGGCACCCGAACCCGCGGCAGGATTTCCTTCAGCGCATCGGTGTCCTTCTTCTCCGGGACCGCCACTCGCACAATGTCCGCACCCGCCGCGGCGAGCCGATTGATCTCCGCCACACACATCTCGACGTCGTGCGTATACCCCGCCGTCATGGTCTGCACCGAGACGGGCGCAGGCTCCGTCGGCTGGCCGTGTCGATCCGGCTTTCCGCCGCCGATCTTCACGTAGCCCACGCGGTCATCACCCACAACGATCTGTCTTGTCGCTCGGCGGTTGTGCATACGTCCAAATCCTACGCCGCAGCACCCTTCCCCGTGGAGAAACGGAGATCGGGAACTCTGCCGGTACAGGCGTCCCGCCGGTCCGCCTTCGTCCCACTACTGCGCGGCTCTCACTCTTCCCCGCCCCTCCCCTCAGTGCCCTTCGTGTGTACTTCGTGCCCTTTGCGCACCGCTTCCAACGCCCGCCTCACTCCGGCCGGTGCACGCCCCCGCTCAGCCCCCGCCACAACCCCGGCTGGCGTTCGTACCCCGGATCACCCGGCTTGATCCCGTCCACCTCCGGCGTCCGCCACGCCAGCATCACCAACCCCACCACCGCCAGAACAACGCCCAGCGCGCCAAGCCCCACCTGCGTCCCCACTCCGTCGCCCGCCTTGCCCGACGCAACCTCACCGATCTGGCCCACCAGCACCGCTCCAAGCGGCATCGCGCCAAACGTCAGCACGTTCGCAAACGCCAGCACGCGCCCTCGCATCCGGTCTTCCACCAGCATCTGCAACGCCGCGAAACTCGGATTGAAACTCAACAGCCACGTAATCCCGCACAAGAAAATCGCCGGCACCGCCATCCACAGCCCATCCGCCGCCGCGACCAGCGTCACGCACACACCACCCGACACAATCGCGATCGGAATGCTGTGGTGCTTCGGATACCACGCCGGAATCGCCTTGAGTATGAAGAACCCCGTCACCGCGCCACAGCCCATCACGCCCAACAGCATTCCAAACACGTCCGCCTCCGCGTGATACACCTCGCTCACCAGAATCGGCAGCATCCGGATCAGCGGCGTGGCAAACAGGCAGAACACAAACAATCCCAGCAGCAACGACCTCGCGCCGCGATCCCTCAAACTAAACCGCACCGCCTCCCAGATCTCCACCCGCGCATTGGCCCGCACCCGGACCGGAGCGGGCGCATCGGGCGTGCTCATCACCGCAGCCATCACCCCCAAGAAACTCAGCGCATTCACCGCGTACAGCCACGTCGAACCAAATGACGCCAGAATCAACCCGCCCATCGCAGGCCCAATCACCCGCGCCAGATTGAACTGAACCCCGTTGAGCGTGATCGCCGCCGTCAACTCCTCCCGCGGCACAAGCCGCGGCGTCAACACCTGCCACGCCGGCATCCCAAACGCCGTGATCAACCCGTTGACCGCGCTCAACGACAACAGCAGCCACGGTGTGATCGCCCCCCTCGCCGATTCCACCGCCAGCACCACCGCCACGATCATCATCAGCGTCTGCGTCAGAATCAGCAGCTTCTTGCGGTTCACACGGTCGGCAACCACGCCGCCCACCATGCCCAAAATCAAGGTCGGTGCCATCGCCGCCACCGCCAGATAGCCCATCATCACCGGTGCGCTCGCGCCTCCAGAGCGTGTCCACTCCGGCGCCAGCGTCGCCTGCGCCATCGACCACTGAATCCCCACCATCTCCATCCAACCACCCACACTCGAACCAAACGCCGCCACCCATACGTTCCGAAAGTGCCGATGCCGCAGCACGCTCTTGGAAATCCCCCCGGAAAGCCACGATTGGCCGCGCGTCACCAGCCTTCGGCCACTCGCATCAACGCCCTCGATCGAGCGATTCGCCAGTGGCCCCGCGTTCGCACCGCTCAACGCCCCGGGCGTTTGCACGTCCAGAACATCCGCTCGCTCGGCTTCGATTTCCCCCTCAACTCCAACCCTCTCAGACACGCTCGACAAGCGGACTCCATTCCGCCCGCAACGATCAAACACGCTCCGCGCAGGCTCCCGATGCTAGGCGACGCCCGAGCAATCTAGGCCGCAAGTTCTTGCTCGCGCTGCGCCACCACGACCATCGGCCGATTCGCAAACCGGCACCCGCGAACCCCGATCCACACCAGCGACTCAAACACCACCATCCCGACACCAAACCCCACCAGCGGCAACGCCGCAGGCACATACTCGACCAACTCAGCAATCACGGTTCCCATCGCGCCACCCGGCCCAAACCCGCCCGGCCCCACCAACTTCCGCAGCACCTCATATACCGGCCAACTCACCAGATACCCCAGCGCCCCAAGCACCGTCGCCGCCACCCAGCCCACCGAGGCGTGCGCACACACCGCACCAGAGGCAACCCGATCCACCCGCCAGCCCCGCCGTCGCCCCACAAACCCAATCCCAATCCGCTCCAACTCTGTCAGCATCAGCAGCGGCAACTGCACCACCGGCGTGAACACCACCGCAACCAGCATGTTCAACACAAACCCCGCTCCATCATCCGAGAGTCCAGCGAGCAGCACCGCCAACCCGAGAAACGCCGCCGCGACCACATTGTCCCACAGCAGCGCCTCGTCTCGCCAGCGCAGACTCGGGTCCAGACGGACCTCTCGAAATGTTCGCGCCGGATGCAACACAACGCCCCAGCCCGTGGCCATCCACGACCACGGCGACGGCTTTCGCTGCCACGCCGATCCGGGCCGACGCTCCGCCAACGACTCCCGAATCGCCAGCCCGCACTCTGCACACGCACCCTCCACGGGCGATCCGTCCAGCACATAGCCGCAGCGCTCACAAAGCAGCTCGCTCGCAAGCCGCTGCCGACCTACTGATCCTTCGCGGCTCTGATTCACGTTCATACTTCGCCCCAGCAAGAATCGTCGGCTATTCTGTCTGCCCCCGATCACTTCCCCATATCGGCTCACCAAATCAGCCAGCCCAGCACCCGATCAGCCTCTCGTCCCTCTGTCTGCCCTTCCATCTTCCCGTGATCCACATACAACGCATCTCGCCCGATCACCCGCTCTACCCGCAAGAAGTGGCCCTGCGCGAATCGGTCCTCCTCAACCCCATCGGCCTCGACCTCCCCAAACTCGAAGCCCTTTTCCCCAGCATCGAGTCTCGCGGCGAGCACTTCGTCGCAGTCTTCAACCACCCCAGCGGCCCGCGCGTCGTCGGCACCGCCTTGCTCATCCCAGACTATCCAGACTCAGGCGCGGGCAAACTCATGCAGATGACCGTCGATCCGCAGCGACAAGGCGAGGGCATCGGCACCCGCCTGGTCGTCGCTATCGAACAACGCGCCTTCGGCGAACTCGGCCTGCAAAGCCTCTTCTGCCATGCCCGAGACACCGCCTACGGCTTCTATTCCTCGCTCGGTTGGACGTTCGACTCTGACACCTTCGACGAGGCGGGAATCCCCCACCGTCGCATGTCATTCGCCAACGCCCCGGCCAACGCCGAGTAGCCTCGCACTCACTTCAGCAGAATCGTGAATCGAAGCGTCACGCCAGCCTTCGGGTCAGTCCGTGACAACTTCCCCAGCGCTTCGCCGCGCGCGGTCCACGAATACACCGCGTCCAGAACCGGCTGGTCAACATCCGTAAAACCGCTCGAGCGCACCAACACCACCCGGATCGCCCGCCCGTTGCGCCCAAAGGTCGCTTCCACCAGCGGGTTGCTCGGCGAGGCCGTCACTCTCGTCACCTTCGAGAACACCGGCCGCCGCGTCACAATCTCAAGCCCCTTCGCCGCCACCGGGTGCCCCGGCCGAACCTCCGTCGCCGCCTCGGTTGAACTGCTGTCAAC
>JBGSRG010000090.1:0-6284 GCA_041737685.1 Phycisphaerales bacterium
GACCACGCCCGCCGAGCCATCGAATTCTCATACGACCGAGCGCATCGCCATTCTCGGAACCGGGCAGATGGGGCTCGTGCGTGCAGCGCTGCGTGGCGGCGACGGGCGGGGGCCGTGTCACTGGGCGCGCGTCCTCAAGACCCGACGAGCAAGTCGCCACCCTCGGTGTCTTCGGTGTCCGATGGCAAGTCGCCGGGTGACGGCCCCTCTGATGGCTGAGGCGAACGCTCGCTTTCCTTTGAGCCCGGCACGAGCGCAGGCGATTGGTCGGCGGGTGCGTGCAAAGCCCAGCCGCGGCGGGTGATGACAAACTGCCCGGATCGAAAGACGATCGCGTCGCGGGTTGGGATGAAGTCGTTGTTGCTGGTATCAAAGAGCACGAGCGAGCCGCGCGGCGGACGGCGCCACGGCGAGCCGCCCCAGCCGTGGCTCAGCGGCCAGTTGCCGGTTTTGACGTAGATGATCGCCGAGAGGTTGTAACGCATTCGACCGACGTAGATGGGCTCGTTGGCGTCTCGGATGAAATCGATGGTCCGAAGGAGGGGCACACCGTGACCCGAGCGGCCAGTGCCGCGAGCGACACGGAGCAGTCGTCCGAGTTCGCTCTTGGGGCTGGCGAGCGGTTCAGAGAGCGTCCACTCGCGCATGCAGTAATAATTCGCACCGATCGCCGTGAGTATGACCAAAGCGCAGACAACCCGGAGCGCGATGCGGGGTCCAAGCGATCGCGCGCGTCGTGCGGCGTCATACGCAAGCGCTGTCACGCCCGCGAGCGTGAGCCCGGCGAGCACGGTCATCATCGGGATGACGTGCAGAACGTAGTTCCGGCGCTTGTCTTGCGCCAGCGAGAGCACCAGCGTCCAAAGGACAACCCACACGATGCTCAGCATCGCAGCACTGAACCAGGCGGGGAGTTGAGGGCCAGAGTGTCGAGGTCCTGCGCGGTACGGGGTCGAGTGCTGCACGGCCGCATCGGCGGGGGTGGCGGTGCGAACGATCTGTCGTCGCCGCCCGATCCAGAGGATTGGAATCAGGAGCAACCCGCCCAGCGTCATGAGCCCGAGCAGCGGCCAGCAGAACTGGGCGTAGTAGTCCAGATACCACCACCACGGCTCAGCGGTGAACTTATCTGAGAGCACTCGCTCAAGGGCTTGCTTGCGAAAGTACTGCTGATAGAACGCGTCGCCGTGCTGGGCCAGCATCGACAAGTGCCACGGCAGCGCGGTCGCGATCGCGGCGAGAGCGCTGATCCACAATCGTGAAGCGACCCTACGCGGCGGAACCACCACCGCGAACCTTGATGCAGTACCTCCCATGTCACCGATGGACCGATGCGGGTCGAGCGCCAGCCAGACCGCCAGGATCGGGAACGTCCCGAGCGCCCAGAAGGGCTTGACCATCATCGAACCGCCGACGCACACGCCCGAGAGCAGCAAGAGTCGAAGCGTCCGGTGACTACGTTGGCGGTCGTTGAGCACCAGCCCGCGCGGTGCGAACACTGAGTCGACAACGAACCACACGCCCCAGAACAAGAGCGCGTTGTGGACATAGTCGTGCCGAAGCGTGTCGATGAGAAACGTGATTGATCGCGTGGTCGCAAAGAGCAATCCGACCAGCACGCCGGCGCGGAGGCCCGCCAATCGCGTGCTGATGCGCTGCACCGCGAACAGTGTGAGCAGCACCGAAGCCACCTCCGGCAGTTTCAGCGCCCAGGTCTGCGGGCCAAAGAGTCGGATCAGGCTCGCGTGAGCCCAGAACGCCAGAGGAGGCTTGTTGAAGTAAGGCTCTGCGCTGAGTTGCAAGGTCCACCAGTGGCCCTCCCATGCCGCCTTTGCGCTGATGGCGGCGACCAGGCCGGCATCGCCCTCCCAGCGCGGCTCGAGCAACGGCCCTAGCGAGAGCGCCAGTTGCACGAGCAGCGGCAGACAGAGGAGCAACCTTGTGCCTCTGTCGAGCGACCACCACCGCGCGGGCGCATTGGGATCAAAGTCTTGGTTCGCGGCTCGCACGGTCACCGGATCCTGAGTTCGCCAACCAACATCTCACACGTTGCTTCCGCCGAACGATTGTGTACTCGCGAATCACTGGGCGATTTGTTCTGTAGGCCTCAGACCAGCGATGCAAGTCTTCGCCAGAATTGCACCGGTTGGGTCGAGTCACTCCCCTCGCGCCGGCGGTCGGTACAGGTCGCCGATGAGTTTGCCCGCGGCGACCTCGCGTCCCCAGTCTTCACGCAGTTCCACGCGAGGCGCGGGCCAGAGTTTCGGGTCGCTCTCGTCGCGCATGAACAGGCTGAAGCAGTCGCAGTACAGGCCGGCCTCGGTCCAGGGAAGAAGTTCCTGGTTCAGCACCCGCACGCCGAACGTTGCGGCGTCGTTGCGGAACTTTTCTGCGGTCATGCTGGGCCGCCGCCCGCCCAGGGTGTGCTTCTCAACCTCGTCGCGAATCTGCTCGAACTGCATGCCGAGGTTGGAATGGTGGATAAAGCCGATGCCGCCGGGCTTGAGTTTGTGGCGCAGTTGTCGCAGATACTCGCGAACAGTTTCGTGTTCTGTGTGAACCAGTGAGTCCCAACTCACGGCAAGATCGACGCTCGAATCCGCGATCATGTCCAGCGAGCGCCCGTCGTTGACGTGGTACTCGATGTGCGAGTCGCTCGCGAAGCGTTCTTTGCAAGCGCCGATGCACTTGGGTGCCAGATCGACGATCGACATCTTCGTGGCGAAGTAGCGCAAATAGTTCGTGACGCGACCAAAGCCGGGCGCGATCTCAAGGATGTGACCTGTCGGCATGAACCGGGCCAGACGTGGGTAGACCGAACTGAGCCACATGGCTTCAGGTCCACCCCACGGGCGGCTCCATTCGTCGCCGCCGTCGGGCCAGACATACTTTTCCCAGAAGTCGCGATTGGCGACGACGTTCGGGTCAGCGACGTGATCGAGTTTCGGGAACGCAACGACGGTCATGGCTCACTCCGCGAAACGGCCTCTCGCCGCCCACTCCCGCCCGTGCAGACAATATGTCGCGCACGCCTCCTGTGGCAGCGCGGCGAAGATTGTGGCCCATAGCCTTTGGTGTCTATCTGTTGCCGCCGAGCGTTCTGGTGTTCTGTTCCTGATGTGATGTGCCGCGTTGGCCGGTCTGGCCTCTTCGCTCCGCTCTGCTGTCGTAGGCCGAACTGGCTTGATCTGCCCCCACTATCCCGCCGCTCGCCATTCCCACCATGCCATATCTCGACAACAACGCGACCACCCGTCCGCTGCCTCAGGTGGCTCAGGCGGTGCGACGGGCGATGGAGAAGGCGTGGGCCAATCCGTCGAGCATCCATCGTTCTGGGCAACTTCCTCGGCACGGCATGGAACTCGCCCGGCGGTCGCTGGCCGATCTGATCGGTGTTCGTCCGCGAACGCTGACGCTTACCGGTTCGGGCACCGAGGCGATCGATCTGGCCCTTCGCGGCGCGATGCTCGCCCGCAACCTGCTCGGCAGGCGGGCCGAGCGCGATGGTCGACCACGGCCGGTGCTCATTACTACTCGCGCTGAGCACGCTGCGGTGCGAGAACTCGCCGCGGATCTGGAACGACGAGAACACGCTAGGGTGATCTGGACACCGATGCTCCCCGGCGGCTCGGGGGTGGTGGATGCCGGTGCCCTCGAGCAGACGCTGGACGAACTACTGAGCGAAGGGGCGGGCGAGGGATCGGGCGCGGTTGCCGGGTCCGCCCTTCTCGCTGAGGCCATCTTCGTCAGTGTTCAATGGGCTAACAACGAGACGGGTGCGATTCAACCCGTGCAGCGCATCGCGAACGCCTGCCGCTCGCGGGGCGTGCTGTTCCACTGCGATGCGACGCAGTGGGTCGGCAAACTTCCGACCGAGATTGTCGGCGAGGCTGGCAAGGGTGCGCTCGCCGCGGCGGTTGGCGGGGCAGCGTCGGAAGCGACTTCGCTGTTGAGCCCGGATTTGCTCACCTTCTCACCGCACAAGTTTCACGGGCCCAAGGGCGTGGGCGTGCTGTACGCTCGGCCGGGGGTGAGGACCGCGCCGCTGATCTTGGGTGAACAGGAACTCGGGCGGCGTGGCGGCACCGAGAACGTGCCGGGGATTCTGGGTGCGGGTGTCGCGGCGGAACTGGCGCGCGAGTGGCTTGAAGCCAACGACGGTGCAAACGTGCGATTGGCTCGAGACTTGCGCGATCGATTGGAGCGAGACTTGCTGGCGCGAGTGCCTGATGCTCGAGTGAATGGGCCGGTATCGATGGCCCCAGACACGGCCGATCCGACGGCGGATTCGCGATTGTGGAACACGTCGAGCATTGCCTTTCCGCGCCTTGAAGCCGAAGCGCTTCTGCTGCTGCTCTCGGAGCGCGGCGTTGCGGCGTCCGCCGGGTCTGCGTGTTCATCGGGCAGTCTTGAACCTTCGTCGGTGCTGCTTGCGACCGGAATTCCTCCTGAACTGGCCCACGGCACCTTGCGATTCTCGATCAGCCGAGAAACCACAGCAGAAGAGGTTGACGAGGCTGTTGCAACGATCACGGCGAGCGTGGAGCGATTGCGCAGCAGTTGGAAGGGTTGATTCGAGCAGCACGTTTCGAACTGCATGGCGCTTTCTTTGCTCCCCGATGGCGTTCTTTCCGGATTTCACCTCGCGCACGATCCAACCATGGTGACCTCGACGACTTCCGCCGGGCCAACGGCAAAGACCCGATCGCCGCGCTGCGGCCGAACGGCGTGACCACCCGTGAACGAACCGAACGCGGGAAGCACGCCGAAAGACTTCGAGAACCAGAAGCATGGTGCACGAAGACCGGGACCGCGGCCCGCGGCAGGTTCCATTGCGATACACGGGTGCACATGTCCGAACAATGTGGGTCGCGGGGGAGTGGCTTGCGAATTCGGCGGGTCGATGGGACCAATGGGCGACGATTCCTGCTCTGCCGGGTCGTGCCCGAACCCGATCTGGGCGTTCACACCCGTCAAGATATCCGCCGTGACGGGCGGACTGTGGCAGACAAAGCCCAACTCGCTCGGCGGATCACCCGCCTTTAGGTCGTGGTTTCCACGAACGATGACAACCTGAAGTTTGGTGTGGCGCTTGCGCCAGTTGCCAAGCGCCGCAAGCGTCTCAGCGGAGCGACCTGAGCGTGCGTGCAAGAGATCACCCAGAACGACCAGATGCTCAGCGGCGGTGTCGTGCAGCAAGCCCGAGAGCCGAGCAAGATCGGCTTCCTCACCGCCGTTGGGCACCGGCACACCAAGCGAGCGATAGGTCGCGGCCTTGCCCAGGTGCAAATCCGCAACGATCAGAGCCGACGCGCGGGGCCACCACGCGGCCCGCTGCGGCAGGAGTTCCAAGCTTTCCTGTGCCCATCGGATGCGCATCAACTTGCTCTTGTCGCCACAGGGGTGGCGGTTTCCGACGTGGTGGCGATCGGCTCAGTTTCTGACGGGCGACGCTGCTGCGTGCGATCTGAGCGTAACGCCGGGTCTGACTGCGAAGCGGATTCTTCCAGCCGGACCACCATTCGCTGCACCATATCCGACCACTTCTCGCTCGATACTTGCGTGGCACGCAGTGTCTCGGCCCAGATGGGGAATGCCAGCGGCGAGAGTCGATCCAGTTCGATCACCGTCAGACGGGCCGCCGAAGCGCGCTCCAGCGCCGTGTGCAATCGGCCGAACTCCAGTTGCGCTTCCAGCACCTCTCGACGGGCCTGGTCCAGCAGCAGATTGTCCGAATCAAACTCTTGAAGCACCTGAAAGAACATCTCGCTCGACGCTTGCAGTTGGCGCACGGGTGTGCGTTGGCCCGGATAGCCCGTGACGATCAGGCCAGCCACGCGAGCAATATCGCGGAACTGTCGCCGAACCAAGACCGACGTGTTCATGCAGACCACCAGGTCGTCGAGCAGGCCGTCGGGCGTCAGCAACGACCGCCACGCCGAATCGTCCAAGTCCAGCGCTGAGGGTGATGAGAGTGAAACGCCCTGGTCCGTCGCGGTTGATGTAATTGTGAGAGGTTGCAGACGCGTCAGGCGATAGGCGAGAAGCGCACCCAGCCCTTCGTGGACCATCCGGCCCTCAAAGAAGTAGAGAAAGACGTGACACCCACCGCCACTTCCTTCTCTTCCTGATGTCCCCGCGGCGCTCGCACGATCCGCACGGGCTCGGCGTGTTCTGGCGCCCCGTTGCGGGACATCGCCCTCGGGCCAGACACGCTCGATCAACAACTCGTCCATCGCTGGCAAACGCGACCATCGCATCTGCAGCTCCAGCAGCGGCCGCAC
>JBGSRG010000102.1:0-5600 GCA_041737685.1 Phycisphaerales bacterium
CTGCGCATCGTCGCCGAGACCGAGCGAGCCGAACGCCAGTCGATGAAACTCGACCTCGCCCTGCCCGGCGGCGGGCAGATCGAACTCTTCTCGTTCCCATCCCCGCCCGCACGGCCAACACGGCCCGAAGCGTGCGGCCTGCGGCACCTGGCCTTTGCGGTTGCAAATATTGCACAAGCGGTGCAGCGTCTGCACGATATGGGTGTGCCAAGCGAGCCCATCCGCATCGATCCGCTGACCAGCAAGAAGTTTACATTCTTCAATGATCCAGACGGACTGCCGCTCGAGTTGTATGAGGTTGAGATCGAGCGATAGGGACCGGTAGGCCACTGACCGGCCATTCCGCATTCGGCGCTCGGTCGCGATTGCCCCGGGCGGGCGGAACCCGCACGGTTCGCTTCTGTGGGGAAAGTCCGCCAGGTTCAGACGCTTGACTACCTGAAGTTCCTTCAGAATGCCACGAAAGCCCTCGCTGATCATGCCCAGAACCGGGTGCGTTCATCTGAGGTACTAGCCGCCGAGACCGATCCGTACCGTACAGAGAGCTTCCGATCAACACACAACTTTGTAAGAATGCACCCTTGGCGCAAAGAACTTTGTGAATGTGCGTGAAAGCCCTTGACAAGGTACGAAATCACTGGTAGGTTCCGGGGATGAAGACTCGCGGCTTCACGATGATCGAGCTGGTGGTGGTGATCGGGATCGTCCTGATCCTGATCGGCCTGATCTTGCCCTCGATCAACAAGTCAATGACCAACGCACGCCGCACGCGCAGCTTGGTCCAGTGCCGCCAGAACATGACGCTCATCTCGGCCTACGCCAACGACTACAAGGACGTCTACCCGCTGGCATCAAGCAACATCTCTCTCGCACAGAGAAACTGGTACCAGTCCGTGATCACGTGGGGCGGAGCAAAGGCGGTGGCTGATTTGGATCACCACGCGGGCGACAACGGATCAAACTATTCACCCATCACCTTCTCAGTGGTCATGGGGGTCGTGCGAGATTGGAACCAGATGATTCCGGGACAGGTGACCGACGGGAGTTTCGCGGTGGCAAAGGCCATTCGTCAAGCCGACGTCTCGTTTCCGTCGCGAAAGGGCGTGCTCTTCCAGTACGTGCTTCCATACGAGAAGCGGGTACGAACCGCGCAGAACATCCCCATGTTCTTTTGCTGCGCAACTCCAAGAAAGGCGCCCATCGCCTTCGGCGACGGCTCGGTCGCAGCATATACGTGGAAAGAGCTCGCACCCGAGAATCTCGAAATCGATGATCACGTGGGCTACCCCGTCCAGTCAACATGGTACGGTTGCAAAGGTGTGGATCGATAGAACAAAGGAGCATTGAATGCGAATGCGAAGCGCGATCGTGGTGGCATCCCTGCTCGTCTCCGTCGGCTCGTCGCTTGGAGCCGTGGCAATGTGTTGTCTGCGAACGTACGGTCCGATCACCTCACCCGCACCGTTCAACCCCTGTACCCAAGGCGCTTCCGTGTTTTGCGAGACCGGCGACCTCACTGTGGAAAACGGCTTGTTCTACCAGGGGCATCGGTCCGCGATCTGCATCTCATACGACCTCAACCTTGGAGATAGCTACACGGCATCATGTACCTCGCCGGTCCCTCAGGGCTATCACATCATGTCAGGATCGCTCTCCGGTGGTCAATGTTGCTTCGTGAAGAACAGCGTGAAGACGAAGAAGTTGAATCACCCGTCAGGATTGATGATCGCCGACTGCTACTTCCAATGCAAAAAGCACCCGTGACTTGGATGAACCCCATGTCCAGCCGACTCGTCAACCAACCAAGCGCAGCGAGTGCGCCGATCGGCGAAGGCTCTGCCATCGTATCCTACGAGGCCGTTGGCACGGCCTATCCCATCCGCTGCATTGGCTACGACAGCGCTTCGGGCGCATGGTTCCAGATCGCCAACGGCGAAGTATTCTGTCAATCCGTTGACGGTTCACAGTGGCGAGGCCGCGACAAGTCCGACCTCGAGCCCGTCCCCGCCGATTGGTGCCTCGACGGCAGTTCGCTCGACTCCTACATGCCCTGGCTGCCGCTGCGAGACCTTCGCAACTATCCGCAAACCCTTACCGACTCTGTCCAATCTCCGGCCGATCCGCAGCGCCCCGGCGAGGGTCCAACCACCACGCTCATCTACACCATTCCCCGCCGCGGTCGCTCCGGCCTCTGGTGCCCCGACCCGCCCGGCGGGTTGGTCGAGCAACTTCGCGGCAAAATGCAGGTCCAGTACGTGCTCAACGCCGACGGGCACGTCATCCGAGCCGGACTCGCAAATGACGGTCCAATGCTCGAATACGCCCCGTACGCGCCCGAATCGCTCGGAAAGGTTCCCGTTGTCTCTGAAGGCACGATCGGCGAGACACTCAAATCCTACCAACACTTCCCCGGCACCAGCGGCCAGCAGCACTTCACCAAAGAGGCCATCCTCGCGCTCGCCCGTGAGAAGCGCACCGGCGTGCAGATCATCAACAAGAACGGGCCGACCGCCTTTCTTGACCCCAAAACCGGCAAACTCACCCTCAAGCAATCCTCCTCGCAGCAGTCCTCCTCGCAGCAGTCATCGAGCGACAATACCAGCGGCAATCATGGCACGCGCCAACGCGACACCGACGCCGATTTAGCCCCACCCGCCAGATTCTTCAGCGAACCCACTGCCATCGCCGCGGTCATCACCGGCGTGCTGCTCGTCGTCATCGCCCTCATCGTGCGTTGGAAGCGGGCCCGATGACGGTCGATCACGAACAGCCGGCCGTCCTTAGCTCGCAAATGAAGAACGCTGCGCTGATTCCACGGAGTTGCACACGTGAGCCGCCATCGAACACTCACCGCCATCTTCGCAACCTTCGCCCTGCTGCTCGCCGTCTGGCTCAGTCTCTCCGGCGTCGTGAAACTCTTGGAGCCTGATCGCGCTGCCTCCGCGATCGCCGACCACAATCTGATCCCTTCCACACTTGCCTACACAGCCGTCATCACGATCGCAGCGCTCGAAGTGACCGCGGCAATGAGCGCGATCGCTTTCGTGCTGCTCTCGCGCCCCAGTTTGGCCCTTGCCGTTCTGAGTGTGGTCTTCTCGATACTGCTGCTCTACGCGTCGCTCGTCTGGGCCAATCCGCCGTCCACGCCCACCAGTTGCGGCTGCGGGTTCTCTTGGAAGCCCGTCGAATCGTGGGGGCCCATCGTCGTTCGCAACGGCGCGGCAGTGCTGGGCTTGTTCGCGGGCATCGCCATTCTGCGCTGGGTCGATTCGGCCCCGATCGCCACCGCGATCGCACCGCCGAGATCGCTCTCAACGCCGTCGAGTACCTCAGCCCTTTAGCAGCAGCATCAACGCTTCTCCGCCGTCAAACTCGCCTCCAGCACCGCCGCGTCCGCCTCGCTCATGCGCTTGTCGCCCGCCGCCCGTCTGATCGCCCCAACCCACGCCGCGATTCCTTCGGGCTCGGTGGGCAGTTCGTCCAGTTCGCACGCCGGATCGTGCTTCATGCCCTTGCTCGTCAGCAGCACCGATCCCGGCGCAATCGCCGGGCGCGTCGCCGTAAATCGTTCCAGCATCGACTTGCCCCCCGTCATGCGCGACACGTCGATCGTCGCGACGACGAACGCCTTCTCCAAGATCGGCCGCACCGTTGGCGCTTCCATCCACGCCCGCACCCCGCGGCACGGCTCGCAACCGCTCTGCATGAACTGCACCCACACCGCCTTGTCCTCGACGATCGCCCTTGTCACAGCCGCGTCTATCACCGGCCCCGCTGGCCGTGCCGGCGCAATGTTGGCCTCAAGGAACGGCACGATCTTCGTTTCATCGAAGATGTTCTCCATGCTCATCGGCTTGTAGAGCATGTCCTTGCCCACCAACGTGCCCACGCCGCGGTCCAGCACCGGGTCGATGATCGTCAATCGCGGCGCATCCTCCATCTGGTGCGAGGCCGTCGCGCCATACCTCTTTGCGACGTCGTTGTTCCTCGTGTGCGACTTGGAGATATCGATCTTCACAAACTCGTACTCGCCGTCGATCAGCCCACGGCAGGCCGCGCTCTCATAGAACAGCATGTCGCTGAGATAGGCGCAGAAGCCGCAGTTGTTCTCGCCCCACATCGCCAGCACACGCTTGCCGTCGGCCTTCGCCCGTTCGCTGGCGATGCGGATGATGGTTGCACCGTCGGTCGCCTCGTCATACAGGCCCGTGGGAAACTGCACCGTGCGTGCGCCCGGCTGTGTGAAGCGAGCAGGAGCGGCGGAATTCGCAGCGTCGCCAATGGTGCCCGTGCCCGCGCCCGTGCCCTTGTTGTTGGCGGGCGTCGTCGTCGGATCGTCAGCCCCCGCACCCGCACCCGCAGCGGTCGCAGCGCTTGCAGCGCCCAAAGTGGCCACACCAAACATCACCGCTGTGGTAACCGCCACGCCTGACGGTAACGCCCAACGCCGCATCGCCTGCAAGCGAAGCCCAAACATTCTGCTCCGGGTCACGCCCACCGCAAACATGCGCCACGCCGCAGCCAAACGCGAGAATGATCGAAAATCCAAAGGGCGGGCTGCGGCGAGAACTTGAGTGATTTGCATTTTTGGTCTCATCTTCGCGTCTTCATGCGATTCTCGGTTCTGATAGGCAACGAGTTCGCACGCATTCGTGACGCTGAACTGGCAAGAAAGGCACGGACAAGATTGGGCGCGGGGCGGTGGGGGGGAGAGGGGGGTGGAAGTCTGGGGAGCGGAAGCGTGGTTGGTTAGGGGGGTGAGGGTAGAGCGGAGGCTGAGCGCAATAGGCCGTGAACACAACACGACCAAATCACTTGCTTTCATCAGGCTTGATCGCTTCGCGCTCTCTCGCGGCGGCCTCGGCGGCCTCAGCGCGCGCAACCATCGCCTCTCGACGTGCCTTCAGTGAATCCTCAACCATCTTCAAGCCAAGTTCGCTCAAGCCTGAGCCAGACTCCACCAGCATCTGCTTCACGCGTTCGATCTCTTCATCGCTCGACGGATAGCCGATGTTGGGCTTGCCGGGCGATTGGCTCGCGACCAGCACCGAACCAAACCGCGATTGCTCGCCCTGCGCCTTCTCCGGCGCGCTGCGCTCCCCAGAAGCATCGAGCACGCCAAACCACGGCAAGCCCTCGACGTCCTTTCCCGCATGACTCTCGAGCAGTTCGCCGCCGCCCGCCGAGCGCTCCACATCGATCATCACGGTGACAAGGGCGTTCTCGAACAGGCCCTTGATGTTCGGCTCATTCAGCCAATCGCCAAACTCGCGGCACCAGGCGTTGCCCGGCTGCGAAAACCACACAAAGACGTTCTTGCGTTCCCGCTTGGCTCGCGAAAGCGCCGCTTCGAGGTTCGCGATGGCGTCAACGCGCTCGGCCCGCTGCTCGCTCAGAAAGTCAACAAAGAACAGGCCCTCATACTGCGCCTCACCGCCGCGAGCCACGCGGATAGTCGACAAAGGCAGACTCGCAACCAGGCCGGAGTTCGTTGGCTTTGTTGAGTCCGTCGCGGGCATGTCGGCTGGTCTGTCGGCGGGCTTATCCGTGGGCTTGTCGGTCGGCTTCGCAGCATCATCGACCGCGATGGCCGCCCGCGC
>JBGSRG010000147.1:0-1517 GCA_041737685.1 Phycisphaerales bacterium
GCACCGCCACCACCTCCGCCGCACTCAGCACCTGATTCGGAAACAGCCGCACGTCGGCCAGCGTGCCCTTGAAATACCTGTGCGCACCGCCCGTCTTGGGCAACGAGCCGATCCGCGCAAACGCCGTCGTCTTGATCCCCGCGTCAGAGTTTGCACTGCCCTGCAGCACCCCGCCCACATACACCCGCACCGCGCGGCTCACATGGTCGCGCGTCAGCACCACATGATGCCACGCGCCGTTGTTGACTTTCGTGGTGCTCTTGGCCGATGCGCCGTTGCCCGCCGCCATCCCAATCTTGCCATTCGCGTCGATGTAGCCCCAGAAAATGTCGTTGCCGCCGCCGTTCTGCTCCACGCCCGTCACGGCCGGTGCGCTCCACGGCTGGTTGTTCCCCGCCTGCGTCGTCTTGATCCAGAACGACACCGACGCTGTGCCACCCAGCATCGGCGCAAGATTGCTGTTGATCTCCACATAGTCGTTCACGCCGTCAAAGTCCGCTGCGCGGCTGTTCGGCTTCGGCCCCTCAACGCCCAGCGTCACGCCATTGCGATACTCGCCCAACAGGCCTGAACCAGTGGCATCCGCCGCTGCTGTGCCAGCGGTCTCGTTGAACAACCACGCGCCCGTCGGCACCGGCAGATCGTCCGCCATCGGCACCGCGGCCATCGATATCGCAGCCAGTGCGCTCGTCGCGATCGCCGCGGCATTCGCGACGAAGCGGAACGCTCGCCGCGGCCCAAGCAACCCTCCACGCCGCCCGCGCACCAAACTCACTCTCGTGCTCTTCATCACCATCACTATCGACCACTTCGGCCTATGCCTCTGCGTGCATTGCCAGACATCCCCCGACCTCCCGGCACATTCCGCCCCAACCCTGTGCGACTCCCCACCCCGCGGCCCACGCCCCCCGCGCTGCCCAACTCCCGTCCTGAACACCCAAACAACTTCCCGAACAGCCTTGCTCATCACGTCATCTGGCCACCATCCCACCCATACTCGGCACTGCTTCCGCCCCCCCTTCCAGCCGCGCCAGGCCGCACACGCCAAACAACTGCACCACTCCCGCCCCGCGCGTCGATCCCTTCGGTTGCGCCAGCAGTACCAACAACCACCCGCACACGCACCTCAGCCGCACCTCCCATCCTCCAACCGCCGCCAACCCAGCCCGCGCCAAGTCCAAACATGACACGTTCACCATCCACCAAACGCTCGAACGCTCTCCGCTCACTCCCGCCGCTCTTCCTCCCCATCGTTCTCACCCTCGCCATCGCCCTGCCCTTGGCCCTCTGGCTGCGCGCTCAACAGCGCTCCGCAGTGGCCAACTTCCAATCCGCCGATTCCAGCCTCACCGATACCAACACCGACTCCGCTTCCACCATCACCCCACCGCTCGCAGCGCCGCCCACACCCGCCCTCGTCGTCGCCACACTCCGTCAACTCAAGCTCGTCACCGTCCGGCTCGACTCCGCCGTCGCTTCGCAGACCGATGACGCCTCGTGGCGCGGCGACGTTTCCG
>JBGSRG010000160.1:0-2641 GCA_041737685.1 Phycisphaerales bacterium
GGCGATCAGTCGATGATGACATTTAATGGCGGCAACGACGACGTGCTGATGGTGCTGGACTCGCGTGCGGAGCAGATCGTGACGTATCGCGTGCGGCAGCAGCAGCAGTTGGAGTTGCTCAACGCCTACTCGCTGCCCGAGATGTTCTCGACGGCGCAGCGCATGGGGGTGGGCGGCGGCGGGGGAGGCGGCCGCGGTCGTTGAGAAGCGTGCTTGGCTGGTTCGCCGAAGTGGGCGGAGATCTGCCCGAAAGCGAATGTTGCGGTCGGCTGAGGGCCAGAACGCGATGACGCTGCGCTTCGACTACGCTCTGCCACCTATATGCCCATTCTTCCGCTGCCACAGTTTGAGGCCGACCTCGCCGAGCAAGACCGCGAGATTTACGAGCGCCTGAAGCCGCCGTCGTCGATCGTTGCCCGATTTGGGCTGATGAAGAACGTGGGCGAGTTCCCGTATGACGGGCAGATGAAGCCCGGCTGCGGCAGCAAGATGGTGATCCGTACGCATCGCGGCACGGAACTGGGCGAGATGCTGACCAGCACGTGCCCGAACTCGGGCTGCTCCAAGAGCGTTTCGCGCAAGGAGATGCTGCAGTACATCGAGAACTCCGGCGGCAAGGAGTATCCGTTCTTCTCGATGCAGGGGCGTGTGCTGCGGATCGCCACGCCCGAGGATCTGAACCGTCAGACTCAACTGGACGAGTCGCGGACGCAGTTGGTGCGGCAAGCGCGGGCGATGGCTCAGAACTTCGGCCTGAACATGAAGGTGGTGGACGCCGAGCCGATCTTGGGCGGCGAGCGGCTGACGTTCTACTTTGCGAGCGAAGATCGGATCGACTTTCGCGAGTTTGTGGCGGCGCTGGCGGCGGAGCATCACACGCGGATCGAACTGCGGCAGGTGGGCGCTCGCGACGAGGCGCGGCTGACGGCCGACTATGAGAAGTGTGGGCAGCACTGCTGCTGCAAGCAGTTTCTGAAGGTGCTCAAACCGATCAGCATGCGCTCGGCGAAGATTCAGAAGGCGACGCTTGACCCGCTGAAGATTTCGGGTCGGTGTGGACGGCTGATGTGCTGTCTGCGGTATGAGGACGAGACGTATGACGCGCTGCGCAAGCGCTTGCCGAAGAAGAAGTCGCGGGTGCGCACCGAGGACGGCTGGGGCACGATTCTGGACAGCCAGATCTTGACGCAGTTGGTTTTGGTGGCGCTGGACAACTCGCCCGAGGCGATCGCGGTGCCGGTGGAGGGGTTGTTAGAGGTTGCGCCGCCAGGCACGAACATGCCCGTAGCGACGGCTCCTGCCGCGGGACCGGGTGGGGCTTCGACGCCGATGCGAGAGCGCGGCGGGCAACGTTCGGGTGATCGCGGTCCGGTGCGACAGGAAGGACGGCCGAGTCGACCAAATGGTCCGTCGAATCCATCGAGTCCATCGGGAGGAACGGGTGGAGCGGGTTCGGGCGGTGCTGGAAGCGCAGCGGCGGACAGCGGACAGAGCAGTGGCGGACAGGCAGGGGGATCGAGTGGTGGACGTGGCTCTCAGTCCGGTCCTCAGTCGGGTTCGGAGTCTGGCCCGCGCAGGAACACCGAAAGCCGTTCGCGGCAAGGGCCGCGCACCGATCGTGGCGCGGTCTCGGATGAGCCGCGTAACCGCGATGCGGAGATTGATGAACTGCTCGACGCCGCGGCGGAGCGGGGCGATCGCGCGGGTGACGATCGACAGCGATCGGGCAACCCGCGACAATCGGGTCCGCAGGCTACTCCACAGGCCGGACAGAAGGTTGGCGCGCAGAGCGGAAGGCCAGAGACCGAGTTTGATGGGAGCCAAATCGACGATTCAGACTCGACCGACGGCGGAGCCCCGGGCTTGAGCGCGGGTTTGGACGATGGTTCGAGTGGTGACTCAAGCGAGGCTGAGGGTGGTGGCCAAGGGCCACGCAAGCGCCGGCGTCGCAGACGCCGAAGAGGACGCGGCGGAGAGGGTGGGTCTGGCCCCGCAGACGGTTCAACCGATGGCCCTGTTGCTGACGAGCCGGGCGGCGGGGATGGATCTGGCGGCCGCGGATCAGGTGCTGCGTCGGGCGATTGACATTGGTGATTCTGGCCGGCTGTGGCGCGGTGGAGTCGGTAAGGCTTTGACACAGGCTTGAGCACGGGCTTGAAGGCCCAGTGTGAGCGAACGGCTCGATGATTGCGGTTGGGATCGCCGACTTGGACCACTCGTTCTGGGTGGTGGCATGTGCTTACTGCTCATTCGGTACAGGCCGCACGCAAGTCACGCTCGGATCGGGCCGAAACTCGGTTGACTGTTCGAGCGACACTGCTCGCTCACAACCGGAGACTCGACCCGATGCGCACGCTTGCACTCACGCCGCCCGTTTCTGCTTTGCCCGCCGGGGATGTTGCACCGACGACTGAGGGAACCGCCGAGCGGGCGGTGAGGTTGAGAGTTGCGGATGCGCCCGCCGCGAGCGACCGGCGGACGAACAAGCGGTTTGGGCTGTCGCGGCCGAGCAAGGTGTTCCGGCGTTCGACGCAGACGTTTATCCCGGCGCTGACGCGGAACCTCAGCCGAACGGGTGCGCTCGTGGAGCTGTCGTCGGCGCGGCCGATGCGGCTGGGCGAGATTGTGGACGTTGCGGTGG
>JBGSRG010000201.1:0-2662 GCA_041737685.1 Phycisphaerales bacterium
GCGCGCTGCCGTCGAACGCGCCAAAGCGCTGCAACTCGACGCCGCCGATCGACTCCGCAGCCTCGAACGCGCGGCGGAGGTTGACGCCGCCAACCCAGACGAACTCGCACGCCAGCGCTTCGCCACCCGCGCAGCACAGGCCACCCTCGACGCAGCACAAGCCGACCTCGACCGAACCCTCGCCGGTGCGTGGGCACCGGATATCAGAATCGCTGAGGCCAATCTCGCCGCCGCCGATGCCGAACTCGAGTCCCTGCGCAAGCGGATCGAACGCCTCACCGTCCGCAGCCCCATCGACGGCACCGTGCTCAAACGCGACATCAGCGCCGGCGAGTTCTTCGCCGCAGGCTCAACACCCGCCATGGTCGTCGGCGATCTCGACAACCTGCGCGTGCGGGCGCAGGTCGATGAAGAGGACACCCAACTGCTCGAAGATGGCGCTGAGGCCATCGGACGCGTTCGCGGCCCCTACGACATCCGCCTGCGATTAAAGATGATCCGCGTTGAGCCGCTCGCCCGCGCCAAAAGGCAGATCACCAACGCCGCAACCGAACTCATCGACACCCGCGTGATCGACGTCATGTTCGAGGTGCTCAACACCAACGGCGCAACGCTCTACCCGGGCCAAGTGGTCGACGTCTTTATCCAGGCTCCGCCCGACCGCACGCCGCAACGTCCCAGCAATGGCCAGCCCATCGGACAGTCAGCGCATCACCCATCTGCTCAGGCGGCGGGCGCGGGGGGCTGAACCTCTCCAATGGTTCGCCCAGAAGAACTCGACCGCCTCCATCGAGTTAAAACCCACAACAAGCAGTCTGCAAGCCCTTGACCACGGCTTCATTCGGGCCATTCCGACAGTCTCAGGGGTGTGGCTTTAACCGCGGATTGCGCATCACTTCTGCCCTGCAAACTGTTCACCATCGTGGGAACGGTATCGGACGTGGTTTCACGAACGCTCCAGCCCAACTCGGGTAACCTATGTCGCGTAGTTGACATGAGATTCACTCTAGAGTAAAGTCAATGGAGCAAGTCGCCGAACTCTTTCCACAACGCCCCAATACCGGTACTCGAGTGTGGGCAACCGCGCGGGGGCGGAAGGAGTATGAGAACATCACCCAAACAGACTTGGTAGCCATGTTTGAGGAGCGTGCAAACAAAGGATTCCAAGACTATCGCGGACAGGCGTTGCGCGACGAAGGAAACGGTGTCTGGGCTTTCGGAACCCGCACTTGGACCGTCCGAATCGCGGGCTACTTCGACACCGACTACGACCGCAAGAACTTTGTGGTCTGCGGTGTCTGGACCGGCAAACCGGGAAGGGGCGGGAAGAGACCGCCGTATGGGGACACCGTGGCCGAGCGAACGGCCACGCTCAGGCGAAGCGGAGTTGAATATGCCAAAGCAGCAGAGGACGCTCCGGGAGCGGATTGACCACCACAAGTCGGACACTGAAAGGCGCTACTTCGCGCTCAGCCTACGCGACGACCTCGCCAACCTACTGGGCAAAGGGCTTCACCACACCGGCATGACACAGCGCGAGCTCGCGAAGATCGCCGGCTACCGGAGCGAGTCGTACATCAGTCGCCTGATGCACGCAGAGACGAACTTCAAAATCGGAGTTGTCGCCCGTGTTCTTCTGCCACTCGGGATCGAGCCCGTGCTGGTCGACAAGGCCGAGATTGATCGGCTTCGCGAAGTGACGCAAAGAAACACTGAGAGCCAAAGCAAGCTCGCATCAACGCGGAGTGCCGAAGATGAAGTCACCATCACAACCACCAGAATCATCCACTCCGGCTCCGATCAACCCGGACGAATCACGGGTCGTTGGAATGCAACTCCGGCTCGATTTGCCAACAACTTGGGTCGATCAGGCGAGATTCTCGATTCGCGCAAACAAGTCGAACCGTGAACCAATCGTGGCGATCCTGTCGTTCTTCCATGTCGTGGACGGCGCCGATGGTGAGGGCGCTCAGGGACTCGAAACCGTTAGGCTCGCAATGACCACAGATCTAGCAAGGAAGATGGTCGAAGCAATGGCGGAGAACTTGAACCGACTCCCCGTCAGGCCCGACGCCGTGGGGCCGTGAATCTCTCGCCCGTGCGTCGACGATCGAGAAACGCTTCCCCTCAATAACCACGTCGAGTGCGCGCTCCTCTGAGCAACCGTCTTCCGATCGCACGAGTTTGATCTGGTTTGGGAAGCGGCCCACGCTCACACAGACATTCAGCCTGCACTCGAGCAACCGCCTCCAGCATTCGAGGCGGCCGCCCGAAAGATCTAAGCCAGTCAGCCCAAGCCGGCCCGTCGCAAGGGACAAACCATCTCCCCGCGTCGACTCCACCGTCCCGGCCGCGGAGTCATCCGGCACGCATTTCCGGCTCATTTCGACCGGTAATCGCCCTTCGACCACCTCTTGCCAACTTTCCGCACGATGAATCAAGCGGATTCGGCCCGAATCTGGAAACTTTCATCCCATGGTGTAAGTAAACACTTACAGAGCGGCCACGCGCTTCGCGTCGGCTCCCGCTCGCTCTTGTCCCGGAGTGCGGCACATGAACAACCCGAGATCCGTTCCCATGCTCTCTCGAAACGCAAACACAACCCGATTGGCCATCGCAGCGCTCATCGGCGCTTCCATTCTTTGGCCCTCGACTTCGCTCG
>JBGSRG010000219.1:0-3377 GCA_041737685.1 Phycisphaerales bacterium
CCCGAGGAGGCCGTCGCCGCGAGCGCAAGCAGCGCTGCGGCACCCGCCACACGCGGGCGCGGTCCAGCGCCTCCTGTCGTGCGCTGGGCGATCCATGCGCGGGGTGAGCCGGACTTTCCAACGCCACGATACAACGCCAAAGACGCCATCGCAACGAAGCCGTTCATATCTCTCTCTCCGAAAAGGGGGGTTTGGAACCGAACTGCTAGAATCTTAACTGAACATTTGCTTGCACGCAAGCGATTGAGCGATTAGTGGTTCGGATGAGAGGTGATGATTGAGCGGGTTTGGGCCCATTCCGCGCTGCGCGAGAGGGTTTACGGACGGTGCATGCGAACAGAGTGCAAACGTCTCGGCAAGGCGCGGTAGGCGAGTCGGGCATGGCGAGTGCGGCGGAACAAGTTGCGGCGGCCCGAAACGCCGCCGGCACATCAAGACTTAAAGCACCCTCGCACACGAGCAAGCAGCGCTGCCAGACGCGTTGCGCTTCGCGCAGTGCTCGGGTTGGTCAGCACCGTTGCGGTCGCGTGGGTGTGCGCGATCGTGTTCAATCCTCTGGGCGATCCGAACGGTGCCAGTTCGCGTCTGTTTGCGCGCGGGGCGGGGCGGGGGGCAGCGGGGGTAGACGCATCAACGCCTACGCTTGCCGTTCTTCTTGGATTTCACCCGAACACATCAGGATTCTGACATGCGAGCCTCTCGATTGATTCCCGCCGTTGCCGTGTTGTGCGTGGTTGCTTCTGGCTTGGTTGTCGCCGCGACCTCCGCACGCCAGCCGGGCGATGCGGGCAAGAACGACACACCCATGACGCCACCAAACATGACCCCGCCACCCATGACTCCTCCAATCATGCCCGAAGCCAATCCCAACGCCGTTCCCGTGCCCGATGGTCCCGTCCTTGAGCGCAAGGAACTTGACGGTGGCCTGGTGATCGAGGAACTCAAGATCGGTGAGGGCGTCGAGGTGAAGCCCGGCGGCGCGGTGGTTGCCCACTATCACGGCACACTGAAGGCCGACCCATCGGTCACGTTCGATTCGTCGTTCGAGCGTGGCGAACCCGCCGCGTTCCCGCTCTCGGGTGTGATCCCCGGCTGGCAGAAGGGCGTTCCGGGCATGAAAGTCGGCGGCGTTCGACGGCTCATCATCCCCGCCGCGCTTGCGTATGGCGATCAGGCTCGCGGCGAGAAGTTGCCCGCGAACTCAGACTTGGTGTTCGTGATTCAACTGATCGATGCGCTGCAGTTTGAGGATATCGAGGTTGGCACCGGGCCAGAGGCAACCGGCCAGTTCATCGCGGTGACAACGTACACCATCAAGAACGCGGCGGGCGAGATCGTGGACCGGGCCGAGGCGACGAATCCGTACGTGTGGCTGCCGGGCGAGATGGGCACACCGATGGGCGGCTTCGACGCGATGCAGTCTGCGCTGAGCGGTATGAAGCTGGGCGGCAAGCGGCGGATCACGATCCCCAAGGACTTCAATCCTGAAGCCCCACCACAGCTGAAAATCTCGCGCCCGACAGACCAGAAGATCACGATCGAGTGCCAACTGGTGGCGGTCCGAGTGCTTCCGTCACAGCCGCGGCGCTGATGGGAGGGGGGGGCTTGAGCGGCTGCGGCGGCTATGACGCGCTGGAGCAGCACGTATAGGCGGTGCAGCCAGAAGCGGCGGTGGTGATAGAGCAGAGGTCTTGTCTTACTGTCCTGTCTCACTGTCCGTGCGCGGAAAGTGCGTCGTAGGCGTCGAGGACGGCTTCGCCGATCGAGCCGCGTGCCCAGGCTGACGGGGGGGCGGGGCCGTCTGTCTCGCGGTCGTCGGGCTTGATAAAGCCGGTGCCGGTGAAGGTGCTGAGCATGTACTCGGCGTCGTCGCGTTCGATGCCGTAGAGGTGGAAGAAGGCGGCGTCGAGCTCAGCGCGGAGGTTGGCCCGGTCCTGCTCCTTCCAGATGTGGACGCCGTCGCCGCGGCTGCCCTTGAAGTCGCAGGCCTTGGCGAGCGGGATCATGTCGTCGGCGGTGCAGGAGAGTTTCAGGACACGCTCGCTGATCCAGTGTTCGAGGGTTTCCTTCTTGGACCACGGGCACTTGTCGGCGTAGGTGTCGGGGGTGAGTGTGGGGAGTTGCTCGACGATGAAGAAATTGAGCGTGATGGCTCCGATCTTCTGCCGCGTCACGTAGTCGAAGACGAACGAGTTGAAGTTACCCAGCAAGCATGCGTGACGGGGCGGCTCCGCGTCGGTGAGCATGAGCACGAACTTGTTGGTGATGGCGGAGCGGGGCACGAACGCGGAGATCATGGTCCGCTCGTTGGTCGCGCTCGTGATGTCCTTGAAGCCCATGAACCACGGCTTGTTACCGGGTTGTTCCGCCATCGTCTTCTCAACCACGTCCTCTGCAACCCACCACCGGGGCAGGACGGCGAACTCGGGGTTGGCGTGCTGCACGAACGAGGTTTCGGCCTTCTGGCCCTGGCGCACCCAGTTGTCGTCCTCCACCACCACGCTCGCGGCACGGTGGTCGAAGGCCTGCACCATCTTGGCCTCGTACAGGGGCAGGGCACGGACCTTGGTCTTGGCGTAGATGTTGCCCTGGAGTTTGTACCCCTTCTTCTCCCAGACCTTGGCCACGTGGAAATGCTCGGAGTCGTTGGTCTGGTCAAACATGCGAAGGAACTTGATCCCCCACGGGTTTCCGCCCTTCTTGCGGTTCTCGTCGATGAGGATCGGCACACGCTCATAGATGGCGCGGGTGAGGGTCGCATCGCGCCGGGTGCGGAAGATGGGGCAGGTCTTGGTGTTGGGATTGAGTAGTTTCATGTCCGCGGCGGTGAGTGCGATGTGCCGCTGCTTGTTGCTCTCGGCCACTTCGTCTACGTCGTGGGCGAAGAAGACAAAGTCGGCCTGTTTGGTCTGCGTGTCGCCGCCGCCAAAGACGAGGGCGGAGAACTTGAAGGAGCGATGCACGTCCTCGAAGTGGCCTTCCTTGTTCTCGAAGTCGTAGAGGCTCACCAAGGCCTTGCGGTCCATGAGGTCGTTGAAAAACTCCTTGGTGGTGTCGTCGGTGGCGATGCCCGAAGGGACGAGCAGCCCCGCCATGCCCGCCGGGGCCACGATCGTGCGGGCCAGTTCGGCGAAGAGCATGTAGAGATTGATGTCGCCCTTGCCGGTGAGCGGGTAGCGGTCGGAACCGCGCGCATAGTCGAGCATCTTCTGGGCGCGGTCACGGGCGGCGAGGTAGGACTCGTGCAACTCCGAGTTGTCCTTGGGCATCGCGGCGATCCGCTTCTTGCGGTCCGCTGCGCTCACGGCCTGCGCGGTGGCCGGATCGGTCAGGGAGAAGAACTCGCGGTCCTGTACTTTGACTCGTTCCCACGGCGG
>JBGSRG010000265.1:0-5448 GCA_041737685.1 Phycisphaerales bacterium
CCCCTTTGCAAAGCACCCCCAATTGCCTCCGGGGGTGCTTTGTTTTTGGCCCTTCTCAAAGCGCCCCAACGGCCTCCGGGGGTGCACTCTTTGCGAGGGCGGATCAGGCTTGAATGAGCGCGAAGTGATGCCCGCCCGCCGCCCAGCATCGGCCCAAGGGCGTTGATTCGGCGTAGAGGCCAGCCCATTGCAGCGCAAACGGCCTCCCCTTGAGCAAGTCTCCTTCATCCAAAGGTGCAATCTGACCGAATTTTGCCCTTTGGGGGTTTCCACTTTTCCGAACGCGCAGTATGCTCGACTTGGTACCGCGCCAAGGCGGCGCTGTTTCGGGAGACGACCCGCGCACAAACGCGAGCGAACCGGACCCAGAAGATTACAAGGAGAACGAGAATGAATGCGATGCACTCTGCTCTGGCCGCGAGTGCGTTGTCGGCTGTGTTTGCGTCGGCGGCGCTGGCCCAATCCCCCTTCCTGCCCGGCAACGACCGCTTTGAGTCTCAGCCCGGCACGTCGATCGAGTTCGGGGTGGAGTTTCCGCCAATTCCGCCCGACTTCTTTGGACCGGGCTCCGAACCCTTCGAGGGTCGGATCTGGCTCTCGGGAAATCCCATTCCGTTCGGTCCTGATTCGCACGATACGATCATCACCCGATTTGCGCCGCTTGAACTCTCAACCCCCGACGCCATTGCGTCGGTGCCGATCCAGCTTGTCGAGTTGCGGCTTCAGAGCACCCAGCCGATCGTTGTGACCTTTGACAACGGGAATCCCGATGCGCTCTACCAGGTGTTCGTTGAGCTGATTCCTACGCCCGGAACCTCGACAGCCTTGGCGATGCGAAGCGACGTGCTCTGCGGCGAGATTCGCTACCAGCCTCAGGTTTCGCTGGCGGTCTTCTTTTCGCCGCTGGGTCCGGGTGCAGAGGTATTGCTCCCGATCGGCCCGATCCCCATGCAATCAGTGACCGCGTGCAAGTGGGGGCAGCTGCCCTTCGCCGGCGTGTCGTCAAACCCGACTCCGAACCTGTTTCCGCGCGCCCCGTTCGAGCTCTCAAGCCTCGGCGGCGGATTCGTGCACGTGCTCGCGCCCGCCAGGAACCCCGACTGTGACGGTAACGGCGTTTCAGACGCCGACCAGATCGCCGCGAATCCGATGCTCGACCTCAACCGCAACGGCGTGCTCGACCGCTGTGAGATGAACGCGGGCGTCACGCAGATCTCTTTCCCCGATCTCGTCGGCGGATTCCAAGAGCGATACTCACCCTCCGCACAACTCGCGGTGCAGTACGTGCCTTCGTTCTTTGACACTTTCTGGCTGCACGCGGCATCAGGGCCGTCGGTGATCACGCTCAATGCCCCCATGCTGGACGTGAACAGCCAGGGTGTCGATCACATTTCGCACATCCCTCTTGCGCTCTCTCAACCCTCCGGCCTTCAGGCTCAGCAGATTCCGTTGCAGTTGCACGCGACCGATCTGCCCCTGCTCGGCCCTGTTCTTCCGCCGTTGCCGCCCCAAGTTCTGGTCCCGGTGTTCGAGCATGTGCTCTCGCCCGGACTCGAGGACGGCCCGATCTTGACGCCCATCGTCCACGGATTCGCCGAGGGCCTTCTTACTCCCGTTGTGCCACTGGTTACGTGGAAGTCCGTCTCCAGGCGGGGCATGGAGGGCGTGGACGAGGAACAAAATCACTGCGCACCGGGCGCGGTCGCTCGATCGCTCGACTGGCTCCAGAACATCCTGTGTCTTCCGTTGCCCGCATCCAACGACGAAGCGCAAGAGATGTATGCGAAACTGAGCAACATGCAGCACCTGATGACGACGCGGGTCTCGGGCACACAGCGCACCAAGTACGTGCCCGGCATCACGCAGTTTCTCACCGACAAGATGCTCACCGATTGCTTCACCGTGATGCGCGTGACCAACAACGATCCGTGCGCGATGTTCGACGATCTGGCAAAGGGATGCGACATCGTCGGCAACATCTCTTGGTACAAGGCCGACGGCACGCGCAACGGTGGCCACGCCATCACGGTGTCCGCCGCGATCAAGTGCGGCACCGAGGTCTCGCTGGAGTTCAACGACGACGCGCACGGCCAAGACATGCAAGACGACAACAAGGCCGACAAGGGCGACACGAAGAAGGCCAAAGTGATGGATGATGCCGCCAACCCCGGTCGCAAGCGACTGGTCGGCTACGGTCGCAACTCATGGGACGGATACATCAAGATCTGCCCCACTCGCAAGTGCCAGATTGACGCGGTGAACAAGTGGGTCAACGGCACAGCGGTTTCGGGTGTCGAGGGCATCGAGTCGCTGGTCGCTCGCCTGCTCGGCGGGGCAGCGCCGTCCGCGGCCGACAAGGCCAACATTCGCAAGTGGGCCGAGAACGCCTACGACGTGTCCTGTTTCCTGCTCAACAACATGGAAGACTGCAACGATCCGGCCTTCGACCAGGCCAAGGCGGCCGCACAGGCCGTCAAGGACGCGATGGGGATCGTGGTCGTCCGCTGCATCATTTATTCGATTGACTGCAATCTCGCAGAACTCGGAACGCTCCCGTCGCTGCTCGGTTCGGCCTTCGATGCACTGCGCGACACCGTTCGATCGGGCGTCGATTGCGACATGAACGGGATCGACGACCTGATCGACATTGCCCGCGGCGACCAGGTGGACTCCAACAATAACTGTGTGCCGGACATTTGTGAACCGCTCCCCTGCCCCGGCGACTACAACGGGAGTGGAGGGGTGGATCTGCTCGATCTGCTTGCGTTCAACGGCGACTGGTCGTCGAATCTCGGCCAGAGCGTGCCCGCGGGTACTTCGGGCGACTACAACGGCAGCGGCACCGTGGACCTGCTCGATCTTTTGGCGTTCAACTCGGATTGGTCAGCGAATCTGGGGCAGGGTTGCCCGTAGCCAAGCGGCATTTCGGCCTTTGGTGCATCACGCGAGCATCTCTGTGCCCATGATCCGTCCTTGATTGCGACTTCACGCAATGTTGTTGCAGGCGCTCAAAGACTGTTGATGAACCGACCGACAAGTATCCGTATGACACCAAGGTTGGTCTTGGGTCTGAACTTTGCTCATCGGAATCTGTCGCTCCGCTGCCACCGTCTCGCCCGCGTTTCCCGCATTGCTGGGACACTCAGTGCATGGTTGGAGCCAGCGCTCATGTGGTCCTCTCCCGCCGAGGTCTGACGCGCAATGGTTCTCCGAAGCTACGGGCCAAACCAGCAAGTTCCTGCGGAAACCGCACTACCACAATGTGCGACATGACGGCGATTTTAGAACTACCAAGCTCACGCTGATGACCTAGCGTCCGATTCGGTGACCGGCGTTCAAGGCATGAGTTCGCCAGCGACAGTCTTACCCTCTACGATTCGCTGGGCAAATCCCAACAGGGACGATGCCAACGGGACGGACGGATGCTCATTGGCGGCCTCAAGGAAAGCCAAACGAGCGGCCTCCAACTGTCCCGCCTCGACCAAGCCCTTTGCCCGGCAAAACTTGATCATGAGTTTGTAGTACTCGACGGTTGACCGCGCAAACAGAGGGTATTGCTCATGATTCCATCGAGCGAACTGTACTCCGGCCTGATCAAACCACTGCCACGCCTGAGATCGAGTGTCTCGGTTGTCGTACAAATCGACACCGATGGTCGCGGCAAGTACTCCTCGGTCCGGCTGATCGGCGTAAAGAGGATCGTTAAACACGGCGGCCAGAGCCTGAAGGCGTTCGGCGGAATGTTCCGTGAAGCACTCGTTGATCGCCTCTCGCCACCATGTGATCACTTCGCCGTCTTGTCGACCGCAATCCGGACATGCTTGAAAACTCATTTGGTAATCGGTCCAAGCCGCTGGTCGATCACCGGAACCGATGCGAGAGCGAGCTCGCTCGCGAAGCACTGAGGCGCGATCCGCAGCGGTGAGCGCGACTTGAGCATCGGACAGCAATTGTGTGTAGACGGAGGTCGCTTCGTTCCAGCGCGCCCGCTGTCCCAGGCTGGTGGCCTTGACACGATACAGGTCCTTTAGAAACCGACCCACTGTCGGCCCGAGTTCTGGATCGTTACGAGCACCGAAGAGTTTGTCGGCGTACTGCTCGGCCGAAATGAAGTCACGTATCATGTTGCAGTAAGTCGCTGCTTGGTAGCACGCGGTAACGCTTAATGGCGAACGAGGACAGAGGGAAAGACAGTTGTCATATGCCATAATTGCACTGCGAGTTTCGCCGTGCCTGATGTACTCTTCAGCGATCAAAACGAGTGCTTGGTCGCAGCCCGCGTGGTCCAACTGGGCGTAGGCAATGGCCATCGTCTGCATCTTGGCCGCGCGCTCGAGCGATATCTGCCTGACTTCATCGTAAGTAGTTGCGCTCGCCAGCAGCGGAGCGTAGTCCGTGCTGATCTGCTGCAGAGCTGTGCGGATCGCAGTGTCGTCCGCGGTTGCGGGCTCAACGGTCGCGAAGAGCAGAACAGAGGCAAGTAAAGCCGAAAGCCCCTTGTGAAATCGCATAAATGTCTCCGTTGTTGGTGAAACTTGAGATGACTCAAGATTCTTCCGGTGTGCTAGTTCTCACAAATACGCCAGCATTCCCTGAGTCTCGACAGCACGATTTCAGTATCACGGCCAGCAAAGACGTTACCAGAACCCGTCACTTCCCCGATGAAAGTGGAAACAATGTCTACCAGAGGTTCCCCGCCCGGCGTGGTGCCGTAATGGAAAACGTCGTCACGAAACTGACGGGTCGTCCCTTTCGCAACCTTCTCAGTCGCGTAAACCGTGCGCACTGCCTTGTGACAGATCGGAATGCGAATGCCTTGCTCGACAGCAAGCGTCTCCGAAATTTCGTACTCGTACTGCCCCGTGATGGTCGCCTTTACACCGATCGCACTCTGAATGGCCAATAGCAGGTCCAAACCGAGCTTGCCAGATCCCGACCAAGACCATTCCCCAGTCGCAGTGGCAGTGCCTTTGCTCGTGGCAATCACCGTTCGAACGAACGAGGTATCGAGGTAGTCGGGGGGCTGTGGAGTGCAGGGGATCGGCACGGGGCCATCCCATTCGTATGCAACTTCCTCCTGAGACACCATTGTTCGCTGCCGGACTTCCACGGTGATCTCGGGACCCACAGTCCTGTTGTAGCTGTGTTGAAACGAGGGCAGGAGGACCGGAGGTAAGAGCGGATTTCCTGGCCAGTACCCCGGCGGCGTGTAGGCTGGAAAAATGACAGCCGGTATGATCTCCCACAGCGATGGGGGCTCATCCGCGAGCACCGGAAGAGCGCTTCCCAGCGCCGTCGCCACACAGCCAAAACGAAGCACTCTTGCGACCATTCGGCGGGCAGTGACAGCTGCAATCAGGATCTGCGCTGCGAGTCCGCTAAACACCGTACGGGCGGCCCATTCGCGACCTAGAGCCTGGGGGGGGGGGGGGGGGGGGTAAAAAATGG
>JBGSRG010000299.1:0-6889 GCA_041737685.1 Phycisphaerales bacterium
ATCGTCAACTCGTTCGTCTCGGCCTGCGCCGCAGCCAGCGAGCAAGCCGATCTCGCCGCAAACGCGATGCTCTTGCGCGAGTTCGACGCGGTGCTGGGCGTGCTGGCGCTGGAACGGCCAAAGGAGGCCGAAACCTCGATCGGCGTCTTCATCGGCTGCGAGCCGGACCCGACGGTGCTGGCGAAGCTACAGGAACGGGCCACGGCGAAAAAAGCCAAAGACTTCACCCGGTCCGATGCCATTCGCGACGAACTCGCGGCGATGGGGTATCAGATCAAAGACGTGGCCGGAGCAAGGGTCGAGGTCAAGCGATCCTGATCTGGCCGCTACGCTCGCGACATGCCCAACCGACCGGCACAACCCCTGCGCGTGCGATTCCGTCCAGCCCATCGCGCTGACATGGGCGCTGTGCTGGGGTTCATGCGCGAACTCGCCGTGACGGAAGAGCGCCCCGACGCGATAACGGTGAGCGAAGGCCGTCTGTGGGAGATGCTCGCCGGTTCACCGCCACTGGGCGAGTGCGTGATGATCGAGCAGTCGGGCAAGTCCTTCAACGACGGCCGCGATACCCCGCCCAATCACAGAATCGACGACAAGCCCGCGTGGCACGTCGTTGGGTACGTCTGGTTCCTTATGCTCCCCGCAACGTTCTCGGGCCGAACGGTGCTCTACATCGAAGACCTTGTGATCGGCACCGCACATCGCGGCGGCGGGCTGGGCGAAGCGGCCATGGCCCTTCTCGCCGGGCTGGCCCAAGAGCGCGGCTGTTCAGAGATGCACTGGTCAGTGGTCCAGGTCAACACCCGAGCCATGCGCTTCTACGAGCGACTGGGCGGCCAGACACAGCAGGAGGATGGCACGGTGCGTTACGCAATGAGCGCTGACGGATTGTCGAGACTCGTCGAGCGGATCAACCGACGAGGATGAGCGCCAGCTCTTTCCGCCGCACCGTTCTGGCAAAGTGCGGCAAGAGCCGATCGCAACGCAACAAGACCCGGCCAGATGGCCGGGTCCTGTGCGTGTGAAAGTGCGAGAGTGGAACGAACGAATCAGCGCCGGCGACGCAGGCCAACCAGGCCCGCCACGCCCAGCAGCGCCATCGCGCTCGGAGCGGGAACCGGCACGAACGACACCCTCACAAAGCTGCCCTGCGCGTACGTCGAATCGGGCGTGACCGAGGCGTCGTTGAACGTCTCAACCAGCGTCACCGAAACGACGCCGTCGGACGCAATGCTCGTAGCAAGCGAGTCGTCGTAGCTGAACACACCCGGCGCGTCGAGCGCACCGTAGTCAGACGGATCGAGCACGATGAATTCGCCCAGGCCGTCGAACGAGCCATCCACAAAGATGATCGATTCGCTGTTCCAACTCGGGGCGAACGAGGTGTAGGTCAGGTCAAAGTCCACCATCACCACGCTGCCGGCCACGCCAAAGTCGTGCTGCAACGTCGGGAACGACCCGAAAAACGAGCTGCTGTCAGCGCTCAGGCCCGACAGATCGAACGTGTGCGTCATGACCCCTGCGCTCGCGCCGGCGGTCAACATCAAAGCGGCGGCCAATGCGGCAATCTTCTTCATATCTCTCTCCCTCATCTGGATGATCCAGCCCCTGACGACCAGCACACGAACACTTCGCGGGCCAAACTCGCCTTGGCTGTCGGCACAAGTATGGTCGCAAGTATCTGTGCGAGCAAGACATAGAGGCAAACGCCCGCCAAAGTTCCTCGAAAGCGCGACCAGAAGCGACCGATAATCGCGGCAATCGCGGCTATAGGACGTGGAGTGGGCGGCGAGGTGCGTCAACTCGCTGCGGACTCCCGACGAACCCGGCCCCGCCCCGCCCCGGCCGGTCCGAATGTCTCTCGCAACCCCTTAGGCAGATCAATGATCCAAAGCGGATCATCCGGTCCGGGGGGTGCTCCGGCTTTGGCGTATCGAAAGTCGAGTACGGCTGCCCTGCGAAACGGAACTTCGTACGTCGGACGCCATTGTGCAACGGCACCGACGGAATCAAACATCGCGCGAAACAACTTGCGCGGGCAATCGAACGACCAATTGCCAGTCGCCACCCACTCATAGTGAACAGACGAGGCAGACTGAAGCGCGACCGCGAAAAGACTCAACGGGGCTGAACGCGACCAGAGTCGGACCTGCGTCTGCAGTAAGTACACCAACTTCGCCGCCTCGTGCGCCGCTTCGTATCTGTCGGGCTGAGTGATTGCGTCGCCCCAGGCCGCACACCGCACGGCACTCATGGCCCCATGAATGAGTTGGGCTTCTGCGCCGGTCATTCCCGGATGGATCAACGGCAAGACAGCTCGAACGCGAACCAGAGCGCGATAGGCGACGGGCATGACAGCACGCAAAGGAACCCGCTCGATCGCAGACGGCCGTGGGAATCGCATGGGCCTCGCCGAAAGCACTCCCGATCGCCCATCGAAGCGAGATGGGAGAATTGAATCCACGGCACACACTCGCCATCCCCTATCGAACCGCTCCCCCAGCCCGCTCAATACGCCAGACACTGCCCGATCGCCTCGCCAATCCGCTTGGCATCGGGCAAATACTCAAGCTCCAGCTTGTAGTACGGCATCACCGTGTCAAAGCCGCACACTCGCTGCACCGGCGCCTCAAGGTGCAAGAAGCACCGCTCCTGAATGATCGTCGCGATCTCCGCCCCCATGCCGCAGGTCTTGGGTGCTTCGTGAACAATCACACACCGGCCCGTCTTCTCCACGCTCGCCGCGATCGTGTCCGTGTCGATCGGATAGATCGTCCGAAGGTCGATCAGCTCAGCGCTCACGTCCTCGGGCAACTGGTCGATCGCTTCCAGACACTGCACCACCGTCGCGCCCCAAGAGACGATCGTCAGGTCGACCCCCTCGGTCACCACCTTCGCCAGACCGATCGGCACGGTGTACTCGTCCTCGGGCACTTCCTCTCGGAAGGCCCGGTAGATGCGCTTGGGCTCAAAGTAGAGCACCGGGTCCGGGTCGCGAATCGCCGAGATCAGCATGCCCTTGGCGTCATAGGGCGTGCTGGGCATGACGACCTTCAGGCCGGGCGTGTGGGCGTAGATCGCCTCGGGGGAGTCGGAGTGGAGTTCGGGGGCGTGGATGCCGCCGCCGACGGGGACGCGGATCGTGAGCGGGATGGTGATCGCGCCGCGGGTGCGTGTGCGAAACCGCGCGGCGTGATTCACCAACTGGTCGTACGCCGGACCCATGAAACCCTCGAACTGAATCTCGGGGATCGGCCTCATGCCCGCCATCGCCAATCCGATAGACGTGCCCATGATGCCGGACTCGGCGAGGGGTGTATCGACGACTCGCTCAGCGCCGAAGCGGGCCTGGAGGCCCTCGGTGACGCGGAAGACGCCGCCGTTCTTGCCGACGTCTTCACCGAGGACGACGACGCGGGGGTCGGCTTCCATTTCCTGAGTGAGGGCGAGGTTGATGGCTTGGACGAGGGTGAGGTTGGCCATGATGGGATCCGAATTGGGTCAGATGTAATGGCTGAAAGGCGAGAGTCAGCGGTAAGAGCGTCTGGAACTGGCTTGTGGCATCGAGGCGACTTTGACTGTCGCTCCATTCTCCTAGAGCCCAACCGCGCGGAAGTGCTTCGATACGTTCCGCGTGATACGAATGTTGTCCTCACAGTACGACCACAGCACAACGTCTACTCGTGCGAGCCCCCAGCCAAGCTTCGTTGCCGCCTTCTCAAGATCACAGATACGCCACTTGAAGTGTCGCAAAAGCGCTTCGACCCAACGATCGCACTTGATGAATTCACCACCGAGATTGCGCAGGATGAACTGGGCGTTCGCGGGACCGAGGTACGGAATACGCAGCGAACGGAGCAGAGCCACGTGGCGCTCTTCTAGATTTCGTGTCTCGATAACGCCGTCGAAGTACCTATCAGCGACCTCGCGTGGCGACATACCGTCAAGCTCGCGTGCCATAGCATGGATCGCGGCCAGTTTCTTCCCGCGAACCGTGTTTCGCTCGGCGCCCACGCGTTTGAGCAGTTGGTCGAGGCTGCTGCTGCGGCATGAACTCATGCTGAATTCAGTCCAAAAATCATTGTTGTCGACCCAGCCTTGGGCGGACTTTCGAGACATACCCGAGACCAAAACGGCCCACGCATACTGATGGAAAAACTCTCTTGCAGAGATTTTGCTAGGCCGCTTGTTGTCGTACCAATCCAAATGGGCCAAGCCGTTCTCGCCGAGGTTGTCTTGACAATGCTTTAGAATCGAAACAGTCGTTGCCATAACCTCTCCTTCTGACTGCACATCATCGTATCACTCACGGCTCATCTCGGCGCCATAGGCGATGCACGCCAGCACATCCTCTCGCAGGAGTTGCGGATACTCGGCCATAACATCGTTGATCGCCGAGCCCGCCGCCAGCATGTCGAGAATCAGCGACACCCAGACCCGATGACCGCAAACACACGGCCTGCCAAAGCAGATACCCCGATCAACCGAGATTCGGCTCAGGAGCAGCTCATTGGACATCGCGCCACAACTCCCTTCTCAAACAACCCGCCCCTTCACCGCCGCTCGGCCTCCAGCCCCGCCTGCTGCGGGTTCTGACCAAGACTGCTCGTCCGCATCGTGTCCCGCTGCTTGCGAAGTTCCGGGTCGATCGTCTCGAACGTGTAGTCGAAGATGTCGTTCACGTCCGGTGCGGGAATGCCCTCGGCGTTGCGCACAACCTCCGAAACAATCACCTTGGCCCGGTCCTCGATCTCCTGCTGGCGCGTGTCGTTCCACAGGCCCTTGGACTCAAGATACAAGCGCGTGCGGATGATCGGGTCCTTCGCACGCCAACTCGCCACCTCGGCCTCATCGCGATACCTCCGCGCATCATCCGCCGTGGTGTGGTCGCCCAGCCGATACGTCACCGCCTCGATCAGCGTAACACCCCCGCCGCTGCGGGCACGCGCGAGCGCTTCCTTGCTCGCCTTGTACACCGCAAACAGATCGTTGCCGTCCACCTGAATCGCGTGCGCGCCATACGCGATGGCCTTCTGCGCCACCGTCTCAGAGTTCATCTGAATCTCACGCGGAACGCTGATGGCCCATTGATTGTTCTGACAGAAGAAAACCACCGGCACGTTCAGCGTCGTCGCAAAGTTCATCGCCTCGTGAAAGTCGCCCTCGCTCGTCGCGCCGTCACCAAAGTACGTGATCACCGCGCGGTCTTCCTTGCGGAGCTTGTACGCCCAGGCGATGCCCGTGGCGTGCAGCATCTGCGTGCCGATCGGGATCGAAATCGGCGTCACGTTCACGCCGTCGGGAATCTGGTTGCCTCGCTCGTCGCCCATCCAGTGCAGCAGGATCTTCTCCATCGGCAGTCCGTGCAGAAACAACGCCGCGTTCTCGCGGTAGCAGGGCACCAAAAAATCTTTGCCCTTTCTCGCGGCGAAGCCCGAACCCAACGCCGCCGCTTCCTGCCCCTTGTTCTGCGGATACGTGCCCATGCGGCCCGAGCGCTGCAACTTGAACGCCACCTCGTCCAGATGCCGGCAGATGTTCATCTGCTCATACAGAAAGACCACCTGCTCATCGGTCAGGGTGTCCTTCGCCAGTTTCTCGTCCAACACCCCGTTCTCATCGAGGATCTGCATGTGGTCGATCTGGGCCTTGAATACGGTCCGGATGGGCATGGATGTCTCCGGTAATGGTGGAGCGGCGTACTGAAACCAAGGCGGCCATCCCGCGCGAGCCTGGCCCGCGCAGAACGATCACCCAAAGAGTGAATCAATCCAAGTTTAGCCGATCGACCCCAGTCCCACACCCAGTCCCACACTCACACGCGCGTCGAGACCAGACCCGGCCCGTGCCGCGGGATTTCGGACCTGGCCGAGCGGTCACCGAACGGGCATCGGCCCCGCCATCAGCCCCGCAGCCAGGCCCGCCGGTCCGTGCGATCAGCAAAGCGAGGCGAAAGGGCCAATCTGAGAGGCCAGTCTCCATGCCCAGCCGCGCAATCCCAAACAGCGCACCGATCGATTCCGCGCAAGTCCATCAGACCCGCCACCCACTCGACAAGGCTGGCCCTACTTACCGCGGCCAACAAGGTAATAGATGATCAGACCGATCAGCGGCAGCAGGAAAATCAAAAGCAGCCACAGCACCTTGTGAATCAGCGGCTTGGAAGAGCCCACGATCTCGATCGCCGCGATGATGAACAGGATCAGATGGATGATGCCAAGAATGGTGTAGAGCATGCACGAGTCCTCCGTAAGCGAAGCAGATCGGCCGCCGGGCACCCGGCGACACAGCGCACTCTAAAGAACCCATCCAAGTTGGCCATGAAAGCACGATGAGTTTGTGTTCATCGATACGCCGCGGCGGGGTGGGCCTCGCTGAACGACTCGCCCGGAAACTGCTTGATGCCCTCCTGGTTCGGCGTCCGACCCGTTCCTTTGGCGATCGGCGAGCGCTCCGGAATGAGAAAGTCGCTGTTCGGCAGCGTCTCGCTGTACGCAAGCGCCGCGTCCGCCGCGGCGAGCATGGTGTCGTCCGCGTTCTCATAGCAAGCGCGGAAGTTCTCGCGGATTTCCAGCTCGGCCAGATCAAAGAAGTGCAGCGCCGCCGCGCGATCACGAGCAAACTCCGCGTCGGCCCCGTTGCTCTTGCCGCCGCCGTACCCCGCGCCCATCTGTCCGTTGCCAGACCGCGCACGAACGTCCGAATCCAGCTTCGCAAGCGTGCAGATCCACGCGTGCAGCAGAATCGCCGCGTTGGCCAGCCGGGCCTGCAGCGCTTGCCGGTCCAGCGGTTTCACGTCCCACTTCTTGCTCATGATCTTGAACTGATACGTCTGCTCTCGCACCATCCGCGACACCCGCTCGGCGTACGGACGCAGCTCCGGCGAGAC
>JBGSRG010000317.1:0-2229 GCA_041737685.1 Phycisphaerales bacterium
ATCCCAACCGCCCCGCCCGCAGCGTCGGCCAGACATCCCCAACCAGCAACTCTCATCGAGCGGATTCGTGACATGGCCGCATGGTAACGCTTTCTGCCATGCGGGGTTGGACCCGCTTGCTCGGGCCTGCTCACACCAGAGCGCGGCCCTCCATCCGAAACTCACCAGCTCCCTGCTCACCGCCCCGCCCGGGCCCAAAACCGAATCGCCATCGCCGTGTCGAGCAATATCCAAGCCGACAACCGATCCGGCACGCCCGCCCCCGTTCCCCGCCCAAGTCCCAGCGTGTTCATCAGCGCGTTGTGAATCAGTTGCCCCGCAAACAGCGCCGAATCTCCATCCTGCTCCTCCGCCGCCGCGATCAGAAACACCGGCAGCGCCCACGGTCGATTGGTCGCGTTGTCGGGCTGAATGTTCTGCAGCAGCCAGCGCTTGGCTCGATCGATCCGATCACCAAGCACAGACGATGACCGCAGCGCATAACACCACCACAGCGCGTGCAACCCGCACAGTTCGGTCTCGGTCCACACCTCGATCGTCGTCGCCGCTGACTGCGCCACGCTCGCCATCGGTTCATCCGTTGTGCTCACCGAAAGCAGCGACTCAACCAGAGGCAACGCCTCCGACTCCACCTCCACCCGCCCCAACCGCACCGCCTCCAACTCCAGCACCACTCGCCAGATCGCCGCGTCCGGCCCACCTCCCTCCGCGTCGAACGCCGATCCCAAATCACCCGCACGCCCTTCCCCCAACACTCGCATCGCCACATGCCGAATCAACAACCGATCCGTCGGGCGCGAATCGCCGCACTCGTCCGAGAACGTGCCCGGCGACAAAAGCACCCCTCGCGATTCATCCGAAAGCTCCGCCCAAATCCCTCTTTCTACCTCATGCCCACCCACTTCTCCCACTGCCTCAGCCCCCACCTCGCCCAGCGCTTGCAACGCCAAGCGTTCAATCCGGTCGGCCTGAAGTTCGAGATCTCGGTCGTTGAAAAGCATCTTGATCGTCCGGGGCTGTCGGAAAGGGTTGTATGACGACCCGCTCTTGGGGTATATTGCCTGATCCATGACACGGGCGTCGCTCCAAATCGCAACGTGGATGCAGACCTTGATCTGCCCATGCTGTGGCCACGCAGATGCCCGAATGCGTGAGGGCGCACTCAACCTTATCTTCGAGTGCCCCGACTGCGGCCAAGACTTGTACGCACGCCCGCCAGTCTCCTACGCCGCGATGGAGGGCTTCGACAGCCCTCCAGAAACAACTGAAACAATCTCCACCAAAGGCCGCTTCGACTTCTCGAGTCGCGCTTCGAACGCGCGCTCCACGCCGCACGGACACTGGTCCGACCTCGGCATTCATCCGCAATCCTCCCTCACGCGGCCAGCCTGGATCCGCCATCTCGCGCGCCGAAGCGGCCTGCTCTGGATTTGCCGGACCTGCGCCAGGTCATGGGCCAAGTCATGTGCCAGACTCACCACCCGCCGCTTCTGCTGAACTCAAGTTGGCCGCAGGCAGCCTCCCGCCCCCCAACACACCAAAGCCCTTCAAGCCATGCCGCCTGCATCGGCCCGGTTGGTTTCTGTACCCCTCAATCGCCCCGCCAGACCTTGCCAACCCTCCCACCGTTTGCCACACATAACGGATGCAACCACGGCTCTTCAGCCTCCCACTCGCTGAGCCTCGACGCTCCAGCCGCCGCAACAAGCACAGCCTCCCCTCCCTGGTTGCCTTCGCCCTCCTCGCCATTCTTTCGCTCCTCGCCTGCCTGTCGCTCACCGCAGGCTGCACCCGTCACGGCCTCTCTCAAGCCCATCGCCAATGGCCACAGCCCGCCCTCTGGCCCGAGCCGACTCCCCTTCCCGAGTCGAACCCCCTCACCCTCACCCAAGCCCCCGTCGACCCCTAAAGGGGGGCACTCAATCTGCACCTCCACCACCCTCTGCCGCCCAACTCCCAACTCATCTCCTCTGCCCCTTCAACCAAACTCCGCCCCCCTTCTTCTCTGTGGGCTTGGAACACGCTCACCTGCGGTCTAAACTCCTCACCCGAAGGACCTGGCCGTCAGGTCCGCTGGTCATCGCGCGAACCGCCGTTCGCGGGCCAGTCGGTGGTAGAGCCTTACCAAGGTCAGGAGCGTCGAGTGGTTCGGATTCGTCTCAAGCGCATGGGCCGTCGTCACCTTCCCTTCTACCGCATCAACGCGGTGGACAAGCACACCAAGCGCGA
>JBGSRG010000350.1:0-3005 GCA_041737685.1 Phycisphaerales bacterium
CCCCGCCGTCAACGCGGGCGGCGCAGCGTTCATCAGCGTCCTGATCTTCGACCGCGCCCTCGGATACGCCAACCGCGCCCATCGCGCATGGATCGGGATCGCACACAGCGTCATGTCCGACCGCTCGTAGTACCGACGCTCGCACCTGCGCAACAGCGGCAGCGTCAACTTCGCTACGCCGCTGGGCTTAAATCGCGGATCCATCAGAAACGGGTCGCGAAAGTCCACCACCCAAGGCACGATCAATCCCCGCTCCGCCAGCCGACGCCTCAGCCATAGTCCGATCTCATGCACCGAGTGCGGCGGGCCAGAACTCACAATCACGTCCGGCCTGTGCTCCATAGCCGCGGCAAGCACACGCCCCCGCAATCGCCACCACGAAACAATCGCCGGGTCGGGCACCATCCAACGCTCAATGTTCAACGACCGAATCAGCCCGCGCAGACCGCCCGAGCCTTGTGCAGTCGGCTTCGAACGCTCACCGCTGTCTACAGAACCGGCCACGCCCGGATCACCCTCCGCCGCCGCTGGACCCGCCAACCCCTTCGGATGGTCCAGATATCGAACCACCACATCCGGATGAACCTGCTCGGCCAGCCGCTCACGCGTGATCGCGTGCCCGTAATAGCGCGTCAACACAACCGGATCCCAGCCCATCCCCGGCAGAACTCGACACCAGTTCGTCATCCGAACCCCACCAACCGATGGGTCCGGAAAGAACGTGGTCGTCAGGATGAGAATCTTGCGTTTGGTCATCTCAACTCGTTGCAAGTATCCGCCGAACAGCGACAAGGCCTGATCGAATCGACAATATCGGGCCAATCCGGCTCACGCGTCACTACCAATGGTTCGATGACACATGGGCTCGAAATAGGTAGGGGCTGGATCAGGTATGGCCCCGCAGCGCAGCCCAGCCGCGCATTGTCTCACTCGCGTCACTTTGACCCGCTCCCGGCCCTGCGCCGCTGGCAGCCAGACCAAAGCGCGCCTACACTTGCTCTCACGGATCCCTTGGACCAGAACGGCCAGTGGATTCAGGCCACCCCGTCTCGGAAAACGGCACTCAACCCGTTGAGTCTGCCCCCGAGACACCAAGATTCATCGAAACTTCAACCGAAGCCTTCGATCAATCCCAGGCCGCGACGGCCGCCGAGCAACAACGCCAACCGCGTTCAACCTCGGTCGCCGCTGACCGTTCAAGGGATTCTCTTTCTCCTCACAAGATAAGAGCGTTCCGCAGCCCCGCCCTCCCGCTTTCGGCACTTTCGCCCAGCGGACGGGTCAGAGGCCCAGTTCGCGCTGTCGCACGCTCCTGTTGAGCGGGCGCTCGTGCGACACGGCATGTCCGCACGCCCAATCTGGGCTGCGCGGCACCGCCGCTGACAGGGCTTCTATCGGGTAAGCGCGGCGACGCCACAGGATGCAGAACACGCAATGAATCGTTCGATGAACCTCTCTAACAACACGAAGCAAGACCACACCAACCCTCAGGCCCAGAATCGGCCCGACCACCGCACACACGAGCCGCGAAACCCGGCCGAAACACACATCAAGGACCACATGAACCACGCCCGCCGTGCCGACAAGGCACACCCCGCCCCTTCCAAGTCTCCAGCCAAGCCCCACGCCGAACGCGCTGCGTTCGAGCCTGCGCACGCTTCGACCCTCCCCACCCCCGCCGCCGCTGCGCCAAAGGTTGCCCTCGAGAGCATCACCTTCGCGCAGATCACCGCCGACGACGGCACCGGCACCACACTCCACGAAGCCATCCTGCGTGCCGTCACGCAAGAGGGCTATCTCCACCCCACGCCCATCCAGGCCCGCGCCATCCCGCAGATTCTCGCTGGCAAAGACGTGCTCGGCTGTGCCCAGACCGGCACCGGCAAAACCGCCGCCTTCAGCCTGCCCATCCTCCACCTCCTTGCCGACGGCGTTGCCTCGGCCGTCAACTCCGCAGGCTCTGAGAACCCCCGCTCCAACGCCCATCGGGGCATCAGCAGCGGCAGCAGCAGCGGCGGCCATCGCTCCGGCGGCCCACGCCGACCCATCCGCGCTCTGGTCCTCAGCCCCACGCGCGAACTGGCTCTGCAGATCGAAGAATCGCTCCGCACCTACGGTCGCAACCTCAAACTCCGCACAACATGCGTCTTCGGCGGCGTAGGCCAGCACCCGCAGGTTCGCGCACTGCAGGCCGGCGGCGACATTCTCGTCGCCACACCCGGCCGTCTGATCGACCTCATCGAGCAAGGCTACATCGACCTCTCCGCCGTCGAAATCTTCGTCCTCGACGAGGCCGACCGCATGCTCGACATGGGCTTCATCGCCCCCATCCGGCGAATCGCCGAAGAACTCCCCGTCAAGGCCGACCGACAGACCTTGCTCTTCAGCGCCACCATGCCCGCCGCCATCCGCGGTCTGGCCGAGTCGTTGCTCACCAACCCCGCCAAGGTCGAGGTCGCCGCGGTCTCGTCCACCGCCGACAAGGTCGAGCAGTCGCTCTTCTACATCTCCAAGCGCGACAAGCCCGCGCTGCTCAGCCACATGCTCGCTGAACTCCGCCTCGACCGTGTGCTGGTTTTCACCCGCACCAAGCACGGCGCTGACAAAGTCGCCAAGCACCTCAACCGTCTGGGCATCACCGCCGACGCCATCCACGGCAACAAGCGCCAGAACGTCCGGCAGCGCACGCTCATGGACTTCCGCAACGGCCGCATCCGCGCTCTGGTCGCCACCGACGTTGCCGCGCGCGGCATCGACGTCGACGGCATCTCCCACGTCTTCAACTTCGACCTGCCAAACGAGCCCGAAACCTACATCCACCGCATCGGCCGCACCGCTCGCGCTGGCGCCACCGGCGAGGCCGTCTCCTTCTGCGACCGCTCCGGCGACGAACGCGGCTTCCTCCGCGATATCGAGAAACTCATCCGCAAGCAGATCCGAGTGCGCGACGATCTGCCCGACCTGCCCCCGCCCAGCGCTGAAGACCTCGCCGACCGCCGCGAGTT
>JBGSRG010000372.1:0-2216 GCA_041737685.1 Phycisphaerales bacterium
GCGCCGCCGGCACCACCGCCAACCACGCCCGTCACGCGCTCTCGCGCAAACCCATCAACCGTCGAGATGGCATTGTCGCTCGTCAGCGAGACATAGCGCCGGCCCTTCACCACCCGGCTCGTCGTCGTCGGCCAGTACGCATAGCCGTTGAGTTGCCGGTGCATGTAGTCCGGCGCGTTCACGATCAGCGTATTGCCATAGGCGCGAATTGTGCCGCCCTCGCCGCCATTGTCCACCCACTGCTGCGGCTCAACCAACTGTGTGATCACGCTCACCAACTCGCGGATGCGCTCCTCGCGCGTCGGCACCGGGTCCGCCCCGCTGCCGTTGCCACCCGTGCCCTGGAACGGGCTTTGCCCGCTGCCGCCCTCGCCCTGCTGAAGCACCGATGCCAGATCAATCTGCGGAACCTCGGTGTAGCGCGGGATCACCAGCAGCAAGTCATTGATGTCATAGATCACGACGCGCTTGGCGCGGTTCAGAACGTCCTTCGGGCCAATCTGCAGCGTGCCATACTCGGTCATCTGCCAGCCGTTCTCCTGAAACGAGTCGGACTGCGCCTTGGTCAGCACACGCTCAAGCAAGTCCAGCGCGGGCAGGTTGTTCGAGTTCAGCGTGATGCTCTTGTCCTTTTCAAGGCCCGGCCCGCCGTTCTCGCTCCACTCAGGCTCGATCTCGGCGCCAGTCAACTCCTGAATGAACTTCACCACGTCCTCGAGCCGCTGCTCTTTGAACTCGACGGTGATCCGCTTCTGCAGTTTCACAAGATTGCTGCGATGAGGTGAGGCCTGCGCGGCCCGCTCGCCCTCGGCGGAAACCGATCCGCTCAACGCGCCAGACGAGCCACGCGTCTGCGCACTCGCCGTGCCCACCACCGACAGCACCAGCGAAACCGCCAGCACGCCCGCTCGCCCAATGCCGACGCCAACATGCCCAACGCTCTTACGGTTCATGTGTCAAGTCCCTTCCGTGTGGTTCGGTCCGCACCAAGCATCCACTGCATCGGCAGCCAAGTTTGCTCCGTGCCGGCCATCAGGGCCACGCTTCTCATCGGCCTGAGAAACGTCCCCGCACCCTCATAGACGCTCAGTCCGGCACAGTGTTCCCTCGACGGCTTGGCCCGCCATCGAGCCTGCGAAAATCACACGCCAGCCGCGAGCGTCACAGGCCGAATGGCCAGCAAGCGGCACCAATCGCCGCCACACACCACCGGACGCCCCGCCCATCACCCGCCCCCACCCTCCCGTTCTACCAAACACACAACAAACATCAACGAGGCGTGGCCCCATCGCCCGTCAGCCCGCCACCGCATCGCCCTTTCCCGTCCCCAGTCCCGAAGTCCCGTTGCTGCCCGAGTGGCCACCGGCCCGCGCACGCTCGCTGCCAGCCATCCCCGCCCCCGTCCTCGCTGTCCCCAACCGAACCACATCTCCCGGCAGCACCGCGCGGCTGACATCCAGTCCAAAGAACCGCAGCACACCCTGCTGCATCTGGATCACCAACGAGAAGACCAGCGGCACCAGCAGCAGCGTGAACAACGTCGAGCACGCCAGCCCACCCAAAATCACTGCGCCCATGCCGCGATACATTTCTGAGCCCGCGCCCGGCGCCACCACCAGCGGCAACATCCCGCCGAGCGTCGTGCACGTCGTCATAAAGATCGGTCGCATACGCGACACCACCGATTCGCGGATCGCCACAAACAGCGGCAACGGTGTGCCCTGCGCACCATACCGCGCCGGGTTCTCAAAGTTCAGCGCTTGCTCCACGATCAGAATCGCGTTGTTCACCACCGTGCCGATCAGCACCACAAAGCCCAGCATCGTCACCACGTCCAACTGCTGCGGGGCCTTGGTCGGGTCCGCAAGCGTCACCGCGTGAACGATCGCCAAACCCGCAAACCCGCCGACCACCGCCAGCGGCACCGACAGCATGATCACCAGCGGGTACAAGAACGATTCAAACAGCGCGCTCATCAGCAGATACGTCACCAACAGCGCCCAGATAAACCGCGCCGTCAACAGTTGCGGCTGCGTCGCCACCTCGAACAGCAACCCGCCCAAAGTCAGCCCCAGCAGCAACAGCCCCACCGCGCCATAGAACAGCAGCCCCGCCTGACCGCGCTCCCCGCTCCGCCGGCTCATCACGCCGCTCGCGCGCAGCACACACACCACCACCGCCAGCAGCGACAGCGCCATCAGCACCCGTGCAAACCA
>JBGSRG010000377.1:0-1832 GCA_041737685.1 Phycisphaerales bacterium
CAAGCAGCGGATCGTGGCGCTGGGGAACGAGATCACGGAGGGCGCAGGCGAGGCTGATGCGCTGATGGGCGCTGGGGTTGCGGCGGAGTCGCTGGCGGGGTGAGGGCGGGGTTTGGGGTTGGAGTTGGTGGATTTCGGCGCGATTTGAGCCGAGATAACAGCCCAAGAGCCGAAAGTTGGGGAGGTTCGGGCGTGTTGTCCCGCGCTTTGGCGCAGTTGTTGCGCTTTGATGCTTGCGGACGGAGATTGGGCTGGGTTTGGGCCGGGTTGGGAATGGGAGCGGATGGGGAACTGAGGCGCCATGGCACGCGATATTCCGGTTGGAAACGGTGACTTGCTGGTGAACTTTGATGAGTTGTACCGGCTGCGGGATATTTATTACCCGTGTGTTGGTCGGTACAACCACACCGGGGGGCATGTGCAGCGCTTCGGCGTGTGGGCCGACGGCGAGTTTGCGTGGATTGAGAATCCGTCGTGGCAGCGGCGGATTCGGTATGACGACTCGACGCTGGTGACGCGGGTGCAGTTGTACAACGAGAAGATGGGGCTGGAACTGATCTGCCAGGACTGCGTGGACTTTCACGAGCCGGTGTATCTGCGTCGGTTTATCGTGCGGGACAAGCTGGGACGGCAGCGAGACGTGCGGCTGTTTTTCCACGTTGATCTGTCGATCAAGGAATCGCCGCTGGGCGACACGGCGGACTATGACCCCGAGACGCGGGCGCTGGTGTTGTACAAGGACGATTCGTACTTTCTGGTGAACACCAGCGACGAGGGTGGCGAGCCGGGGATCGATCACTGGGCGATCGGGGCCAAGCGAGTGGGCAACGCCGAGGGCACCTGGCGCGACGCGGAGGACGGGGTTCTTGGTCGCAACGCGATCAGCCAAGGCTCGGTGGATGCGACGGTGGGTGTGAATCTGACGATCCCGCCGGCGGGCGAGGTTCGCAGCGCGATGTGGTTTGCTTGCGGCAATAGTTATGAGCGTGTGCGCGAGCTGGACAGCGTGATCCTGAACAAGGGCGTGGACAAGATGTTCTCGCGGACGGAGGCGTTCTGGCGGTTGTGGGCGCGCAAGGGGGACTATCCGGGTGTGGATCTGCCCGAGACGGTGCGCGAACTGTTTGTGCGCAGCCAGTTGTTGTTGCGGACGCAGATCGACAATCGCGGGGCGATTATCGCGGCGACGGACAGCGACATCTCGCACTTTGCGGGCGATCACTACGCGTATTGCTGGCCGCGCGATGGGGCGTTGGTGGCGCAAGCGCTGATCATGACCGGCCAGAGCGAACTGTCGCGGAACTTCTTTCGCTATTGCGCGCGGGTGATCAACAAGAACGGCTACTTTTTGCACAAGTACACGCCGGCGGGGCACATGGGCTCGAGTTGGCACCCGTGGGTGATCAATGGCGAGACGGTGCTGCCGATCCAGCAGGACGAGACGGCGCTGGTGCTGTGGGCGCTGCGCCAGCACTTTGAGAAGTTTCACGACGTGGAGTTCATCAAGCCGCTGTTCAACCCGCTGATCATGCAGCCGGCGATGTGGCTGATGTCGCATGTGGACGAGAACGGCCTGCCGCTGGCGAGTTGGGATTTGTGGGAAGAGCGGCGCGGGGTTCATACGTTTACGGTCGCGGCGACGATTGGAGCGTTGAAGGCGGCGGAGGCGTTTGCGCGGGACTTTTGCGATGAGCGGGCGGACGTGATTGGCGCGAGCGCCGAGCGGATGCGCGAGGCTTTGGTGAGGCATCTTTGGAACGCGGACGCGAACTGCTTTGCGCGGATGGCGACGCCGATCCGCGAGGAAGTGGCGAGCGCGGCGGGTACGGCGG
>JBGSRG010000395.1:0-1657 GCA_041737685.1 Phycisphaerales bacterium
TCGCCTCCTGAGCGGTGGGCGGAACCCCTGTTCGTTGGCGTCTCGGAAGGCATCGCCATATGCCCTGAACTGGATATGATTGATCACGCTGGAAAGCTCATACTCAGTCATGTCATGCGTGGCCGACTGTCGGCCACGTATGCTGCCCTTGCGGTACGCCTTCATGAGATCGCGCGTGGTAAGCTCAACCAAGTCGGGCAGAAACGTCCGAGCAGCTTCGGTATACCACCGGGCGAGGTACCAGACTTCATCATCGTTGTGACCTTTACCCGCGCGCTGTGGCATCGAAGTTCCGTACGCGCCGATCGCTCCCCTTGCCTCCAAGTCCAGCTTCACCCTCAGATCGTCGAAGTCGATCGAGCGGAACTCAAGCACTCGCATCGCAAATCCCCGTTGAAGTTCGCTGAGCTCATCCCACTCACGCGAGAAGAGCAGCTCCGCGTCCGGCCGCGACTTCACGCCCGCCTTCTCACGGGCCGCCCTCTCTTCAACCGTGCGCATCGCGGGCATGAAGTCTCCGTAACCGACCGGTTGCAGTGCCTTAGCCCGGTCCACAGCGCTGGCCATGTTGGGATCGAGAGGCGTTGGACGATCCTGGTACACGCTGTTGCGCAGCCGCAGCCCCAGTTGGTCCCTGACGAGCTCAAGAAGCGAGCGCGACGGCGGCAGTCCGCCGATCCCCGGTGGCGGAGATCCAACCGAATACACGGAGTGTGACACCCGCAGCACCTCCGGCGTCACCAGCATCGGAAGGTCATGCTGGATGGCCATCGCCATGCCGAACGTCGAACCGAGTGAGCGTCCAGCGGACCGCGACAGCCCACGTGACACCGACGTTGCCCGCGCGTGGACCGCCATCGTTGAGAGGTGGTCCAAGAGTTCGGCTGCAGCGCAATACACCTCGTCCACAGCACACTGCTCGCACCAACGCCTGAGTTCCTTCATGCGGTCAGCGCCGCGCTCCGGCCGGTCGGGCAAGCGTGGGAGCGTGGGCCTCTGCTTTCGGATCGACTCTGCGTCGTTCCAGAATCGGATGGACTGCTCCTCGAAGACGTCCTTCGGACGCGGAAATCCCAGTCGCTCCATGCGATCCATCATGGAATCCGGATCGAGCCCACGCATCCGGTGCAGCAACTCGGCGGGAGAACCGGGCGGCCGCTGCAAAGGAAAGCCGTGTTCCGCCAGCACGCGCAGCTTGGTTTCCCAGATCCGGCGGCTGAAGTCCCGAAAGGTCGCGCCGTCACTGGTGTCACCGCGAAGGACGCCACCGATCTTGTCGAGGAACGCCTGCTGCTCCTCAGCGATGGGCTTGACCGCCTCCGCCACGGCGGCCTCGGCCTTCCTCCATCGCTCGCCTTGCCGAGCCCAGCGCTGGAACCACGGATCGTCGAGGAGGGATGCCTTCTGCTCCTCCGAGCGATCGGTCGGCCCCCGCGCGGGTGCAATGGCAGCACCGTTGCCTCTCGGCGTGCTGCCCACTTTCTCAGGCTTGGCCTTCTTCTTCGCCACCTCGTTGAGTTTGCGCTTCTTTGCCAATCTCGGTCCCCCTGCAGGGCACGCCGCCGACCACCCCTCCGTGGACGCCGCCGCAGGGAGAATACGGGTGACTGTTCGTTCGCGCCGGTTCTTCCCGACACTCCTCGCGACATCGGGAGAG
>JBGSRG010000447.1:0-2616 GCA_041737685.1 Phycisphaerales bacterium
GGGCGCGGGCGTGCTGGCGGCGGGCGGATCGGCGGCGGTGCGGCGCTTCGGGCGAGTTCCTGAAGACACGTCGCTGGGGCTGGTGTTCTCAATCATGTTTGCGTTGGGCGTGGTGTTGATTTCCTTCGCCGCTCGCAATGTCGATCTTGATCCGGGCTGCGTGCTGTATGGGCTGCTGGAACTTTCCAGTTTCGATCGCGTGAGCGTGTTGGGCCTGTCCGTTCCGCGGTCGTCCGCATGGCTCTCGGCCATGCTGCTAACCAACGTGCTCGTGATCTTGCTGTTGTACAAGGAGTTGAAGATATCGTCGTTTGACCCGGCACTTGCGGCGAGCATGGGTATCGCGCCCGCGCTCGTGGGCGTTGTGCTCATGGTCATCACCACCGCGACGTGCGTGGCATCCTTCGAGGCGGTCGGCTCGATCCTGGTGATTGCGATGCTGGTTGCGCCGGGCGCATCGGCGAGCATGTGGACCAGACGACTGTCGGTGATGCTGCCCGTCGCGGCGGGCATTGCGGGCGCTACAGCCGTAGCGGGCTACCTGCTGAGCGCAGAGTTCAATGTTACTTCGGCGGGCATGATCAGCGCGCTCAGCGGCGGTGTCTTTGTTGTCTGCGTGCTCATTGGACCCAAGGGCGGTGTGGTCCCGGCTTTGTTCCGGCGTTGGTCGCTCGCACTTCGCATCGCTCGCGAAGACCTGCTCGCCGATCTGTACCGGCGTGAAGAGCGCACAGTTGCTGCTGGAGTTGAAGCGGTGAGCGAGCTTGGTCGTGTTCGTGAGGGCGTTGCTCGCTGGTCGGCAAGATTACTGGGCGAGATTGAACGGGCCGGCGCAAAGGGTCGGCCATCGCCTGAACGTGCCGTTGCCGGGTCTGAGCGCAACGGATGGACGTTGACCACGTCTGGGCGCGATCGTGCCCGCGGACTCATTCGTGCGCACCGCCTGTGGGAGTCGTACCTCGCCGAGCACACGCCGCTGCCGATGGACCATCTGCACGAGCCTTCGCACCGCGCAGAGCACTTCATTGACCCGCAAACGCAGTTGGAAATCGCCCGACAACTTGAAGCGTCACAGACAGACCCGCACGGCCGAACGATTCCCGCCGCGGGGTGAGGTGGCTCATTGAATGGTCTGCGGCCAGCATTATCGTCTGGCACGCGGCACACCAAGCGGCACACGCGAAGGCTCACCGTTGCTTCTTGGATAGATGCGGGGCGTACGTGTGGTTTTCTCGAGCAGCACCAGTCGGCCCGTGGGCGTTTGCGAAGTGTCAACATGGCGCAGTCCGAGTAGCCCGAGTGCTCGCTCAGCCTCGAGGAGTTCCTGCTGGGCTTTCTGACCCTTGACAGCGATGACCACGCCGCTTGGTCGCACCAACGGAGCGCAGAGTTCGCACACGATGGCCAAATGACCGAGCGCTCGTGCGATCGCGGCGTCGTACATCTCGCGGTGCTGCCGAGCTTGGCCAACAACTTCCGCACGCTCGTTGATGATGCTGACGTTCGAGAGCCTCAGTTCACTGCACGCAGCACGCAGGAAGTCGGCCTTCTTGCCTGTGGCTTCGACGAGAGCGAAGTGGCAGTGCGGCAGCACGATGGCGAGTGGGATGGCGGGTACCCCGCCGCCGGAGCCGACATCGACTACTCGTAGCGCGGCTGGCTCGACGGTCAGGGGTGGGGACGCGTCTTTGTCGGGCGTCGGGGTTGGATCGATTGCGTTCGGCAGCTCAGCAATCTCGGGAGACCCGGCAGCCATCCCGGCCTGATCTTCAAGCGTGGCGAGCACGGGAACCAGGGTGAGAGCGTCCAGAATGTGTTTGGTCCACGCCTGATCTGGATCGGTGATCGCGGTCAGGTTCATCTGCTCGTTGGCTTCGAGCAGGATTTGCAGGAAGGATCGGAGTCGCTCGATCTCTGCGGGCTCGACTTCGAGCCCCATCGCCGCGACGCTGAGAATGAATGACTCGGGGGGTGGGCCAACGCAAACGCTCGCGGGTGGTGCCCGTTCTGGCCCGCTCGCAAGCGGAGTCGCTGCGGAGTGGCACTGGGGCTTTGGGATCGGAGATGGTTCGTTTTCAGGCATGCGAGTGCGAGCGAGCGGTTGATCTGGGCTGGGGCAACACTATTCCACATTCGATGGGGTGGTAAGGGGCCGAGCGGTCATCGAGGTGCTTGGTGGAGAACGGCTCAAAGGCACAGAAACCGGCGAGAGCCGCACGGGGCCTGCCAAATCGGCAGCGTTGGCGAGGGACTGAGCGGTTCGGTCTCTCTGCTCGTGCATGAAAGTCGCTTCATGGACTCGATCGGTCCCTAACGATCGCGGCAAGATCATTTCAGGCCCGCCACGGTACGCTTTGCTGGCTTCGGTCGCACGGCGTTGAGGTCGGTCGATTGGCACGCCAGTTGCCTCCATCAATTTCGGACGGCGAAGGGCTATCGTGTGGCCGTGGGGCCGAGACTCGCCCGAGCCGTCGAAAGGAGTGAATCCAGTCATGAGCAAGATCATTGGAATCGACCTGGGAACAACCAACTCGGTCGTTGCGGTTATGGAGGGCGGATCGCCCAAAGTACTCATCAATTCGTCGGGCAGTCGAACGACGCCCAGCGTCGTCGCCT
>JBGSRG010000439.1:0-5789 GCA_041737685.1 Phycisphaerales bacterium
GCCTGGGCGAGCGCGAGATGGACCTGGTGGCGGGGTTGATCGACGACGTGCTGTCGGCCAAGGGCGAAGCGCACGTGGCATCGAGTGTTCAGACGCGCGTGCGTGCGCTGTGCGAGCGATTCCCATTGCCGACTGCGCAGAGCGGCCAACCGGCCTGATGGGGGGCACGAAGCGTGGGCACCAGTGGCACGACCCCGCGACCTCGCTCGACGTGATCACCTTTGGGCATGTGATCGCGGCGGTGATCGTCTGGATGCACGCACGTGCGATGCCGACGGTGTGATCAGCGGTTCTCGGTTCGGCGCATCACCACCAAGTGCTCGTCGCGAAGTGATTCAGGAAGCTCGGTGCCGTTGCGTCCGGCCCGCCAAACCGAGACCGAATCGATCAGGTGGACGGCTTCAACCAGCGCCAATCCTTGCACCTCACGCACCGCCGCAGAGACTTCCGCCCCGCTCCACATCCTGAGTTCGTACTCATCCTCGAAGCGGTCTGGAGTGTCCGGGACGTGCTTGGCGTCCACGGTTCGACGGAAACGGTCGACCCTTCGCGCTGGATCCCGATCGACGTGGGCGTAGCGGATCGATGCTTCGCCTCCGCCGGGAATGGGCACTGGCCGCGAGTCGTGCGTGACCACAGGCTCAACCACGGGTCGCCAGTCGCACTCGAAGAAGAAGTTGATGATGATCAGACCGCCCGGACGCACGCAGTTGCGCAGCGCGGTGAGAAACCGTACCAGCTCGGCGCAGCAGCTGAGATGGCAGACGCTGCCCGAGGCTTCGAGGGCAACGTCGAAGGGTGCGCTGACAAAGTGCAGATCACGCATGTCGCCCTGAGTAAACTCGCTGTCACGGTCGGCAAATCGCAGTGCCGCGTGCTTCGACATGCGTTCTGACAGATCGTTGCCAGCCACACGCACGGCGCCATTGGCCAGTGGGGCAAGCCAAGTCCCCGGCCCGCAGGCCGGATCCATGATCGAACGCATCGGTGCATCAAGGTGTCGTTCGATCAGCGCCTGGACGGCTACAACGTCTTGCTGGTCCGGCAAACGAAGCGCTTCATAAAGCAACGGAAAGTCATACAAGCCCATATGGGCGCAGAGCGTAGCCATTGAGCCATCGCGCAGCATGAAGTCCGGATGAACAGGAATAAGGGGTTGCCGCCGCAGCGCGAGCCTGCTGCGTCAGCCCGCCGATCGGCTTTCGTTCGTATCTCGGATCACTCGTCGGCGGTGTCAGACTTGCGCAGTTTCGGCATGCTGGTCAGCACACGGTCAACCAGCCCGTAGGTCACCATCTCGCGCTCGTCGAGCCACAGATTGCGGTCGCAATCGCGAGCGATGCGGTCGATGGGCTGTCCGGTGGCCTCGGCGTAGATCTGGTAGAGCCGGTCGCGGATGCGAAGCATCTCGCGAGCCTCAATCTCAAGGTCTGTCGCCTGGCCTTCCATTACGCCGCCGATCAGCGGCTGGTGCATGAGATTTCGGGCGTTGGGAAGGCTGAAGCGCTTGCCCTTGGTGCCGCAGGTCGCGATCACCGAGCCCATCGAGGCGGCCTGTCCGATGACATAGGTACACACATCGGGCTGGATGAACTTCATGGTGTCGACGATGCCCAGCCCGGCCGAGACCGAGCCGCCCGGCGAGTTGACGTACAGGTGAATGTCGGACTTTCCGTCCTCGTTGGCCAGAAAGAGCAACTGGGCAACGATGAGGTTGGCGATGTCGTCATCCACCGGGCCGCCCAGGAAGATGATCCGATCCTTGAGCAAGCGCGAGTAGATGTCGTACGCGCGCTCGCCGCGGCCGGTGTTCTCAACGACGATGGGGACAAGGTGTGACATGGCGTGAGCCTTGTGATGATTGAACTTGATCGAACCGCACAAACAAGCGATATGTCGCTACAAAGGGGAAGAAAGAGCCACGCCCAAGCGGGAGCGGGCGGGGGTGGGGGTGGGGCGCGGCTTAGTCGTTCTTGGGCGGTTCGGTGATGACTTCGTCCACCAGGCCATACTCCTTGGCCTCGATGGCGGTGAAGTACTTGTCACGCTCACCGTCCCTGCGCACCTGCTCCTCTGGCCGGCCGGTGTGCCGCGAGAGGATTCTGATGAGTTCGGTCTTGGCCTTGATGATCTGCTCGGCCTGAATGCGGATGTCCTCGGCTTGGCCCATGACACCGCCAAAGGGCTGGTGGAGCATGACCTTGGCGTGCGGCAAGATGAAGCGTTTGCCCTTGGCACCCGCCGCGAGCAGCACCGCAGCGCCCGAGTAGGCCCTGCCCAGGCAGTATGTCGAGATGGGGCTGGTCACGAATCGCATGGTGTCGTAGATCGCCAGCGTGTCGTCGACGGCCCCGCCGGGCGAGTTGATATAGAAGTGAATTTCCTGTCCACGCTTGAGATTTTCGAGGTAGAACACCTGCATCATCAGGCGGGCGGCCGAGGCCTGATTGATCTCGCCGACCAGAAAGAGCACGCGATTCTCGAGGAGCAACTCGTCGAGGGTCATCTCCCGAGTTCGCTGATAGGACACGTTTGCGGCGGGCATCAAAGACTCCTTCCTGAAGCGATCGACTGGCCTGAAGCGATCGACTGGCACGCATGGCCAGAGGCAGAAAACCGACCGACTGACCGACTAACCAACCAAACGGCCGCCCCCCTTACCCCTTCAACTCACCACCGCAGCCGACCGCACGATCACAGACCCAGATCAATGCTTCTCGTGAGCCAAGGGCCGACACATGGGTTCGGCGGAGCGTTGGTCCACGCGAAGCACCCGACGGGTGAGTGCGGGTGGCATCCTAGCGAAGGTTTATCGGCAAAGACCGGGCCAGCCTCGTGCCGAAGTTCGTGCGGTAAACGACTTTGCGGCACGATGAAGGCCCGCCAGCGACGCGATCGGGCCATTGTCTCATGCCAGATCGGCAGGCCAGAACCGCAGACCAGCGCCCCGAGTGCGGGGCCAAGCCGCAAAGATCCGGTCTGGTTCGACTCAACCCCGGTTCGGGTTGCCAGGCCGACGGGCCGTGTATCCTGTGCTGCTCCTGTGCTGCAATGGTGCCGAGGTCCGTTCGTCGGCACTGCCACACGCGGGTTCCTGCATCCACACCGCGGCACCTGTCCCCTACGACTCTTCCCCCACCTTCTACCCCCCGCCGCCGCCTCAAAGTTCACTCCTCACGCTTCACTTTCTTGTCCGAATCCTGAAACAGCCAAACCCAACGTCGGAACGATCACTGTTCCGAACCATCATCCAAGCATCAGAACTGACCCAGAGCGCATGACGCCCAACGGCGAAACCAACACAGGCCCCGAAGCATGAGCAGCGGCACATCCACGGCGATTATCAGCGACGTTCACGGCAACGCGCCCGCGCTCCGATCGGTTCTGGCCGATATCGAATCCCGCGGTTTGCGGCGTTTGGTCTGCCTGGGCGACATCATCGGTTATGGTCCGGACCCGCTCGAATGCGTCGATCTGGTTCGAGAGAAGGCCGACTGGTCGCTGATGGGCAACCACGACTTCGCGGTGCTTTACGAGCCGACCAACTTCAACCCCGGTGCCGAGACGGCCGCGTATTGGACGCGTGCCCAGTTTGACGCCGAGACCGACGACGACAAGCGGCGAGAGCGCTACGAGTTTCTGGGCAAACTCCGCGTGCGGGTTGTCGAGAAGACGGCGGAGGGCCTGCCGCTGCTCGCGGTGCACGGCTCTCCCCGCCGGCCGATCAACGAGTACATCTTCAAGGAAGACGTGCTTAACGCCCCGGACAAGGTGACCACCATTCTTGATCGCGTGCAGCGGCTGTGCGTTGTGGGGCACACGCACGTGCCGGGTGTCTTTACCGATGAGCCTGATTTCTATCCGCCCAACGAACTGACCGACGCGTCGTACCGATTCATCGAAGAAAAAGCGATCATCAACGTTGGCAGCGTGGGCCAGCCGCGCGACGGCGACCCTCGTGCCTGCTACACCATCCTGCACCCCGACCGGATCGAGTTTGTGCGCGTGGCCTACGACATCGACGCCATCGCGAACAAGATCAAGGCCATCCCCGAACTCTCGGACTGGCTCGGTGACCGTCTGTATGAAGGTAAGTGAATCGCACTGGAGCCTGGAGCCAGCGGCGACGCCGTCGCTCACGCGATCGAATCTGACCGCTCGCGCCGCGATTCGCCCACACCACCTTCTGTCGCCTCGACCAACACACCTTCAGCACCTCACGCCCGCGCGTGCGGCGGCCCGTGAATCTTCGCCGCTCGCGCGTACCATCGGAGCCTCATGCGGAATCAGCCCAACACAGCCCTCAGGATCGCCGTCCCGCTCGCGATTCTCGTTCTTCTTGGCGGCAGCATCGCGGCGGCCTTCCTCTTTGGAGGCAGCAAGCCCAACAGCGCCAGCACGACGCCCGCGCCCCCGGCCCCCCTTGCAAACACAACCGCAACAGCGGCAGGCACCGCGGCCACGTCAAACGCCGCTACGCCGGTCATGCCAAACACGCCGACCGAGCCATCATCCACACGGGGTGATGGTGCGGCCGATGCTTCGGCCAGCGGCACCGCCGGCATTCTCGATACTCCGACCGGTCCAGATGCCACATCGGCTTCCGCTTCGTCCACGGGTTCGCCCGAAGCCCCCGCCGACAAACAGTGGGTCGGCCTGCGTGCCCTTGAGTACAACCGCGCCCCGCTCACACCCATCGGCACCATCACCCCCACCGCAGAGGGCGGCAGCTTCTCGATGCAGATCACCTTCTCGCCCATTGGCGCGGGAATTCAGAAACTAGAACTGGCCAACCATTTCGTTCACTCGGATCGTGTTGAGCACGAGGTGTTGCAGAGTTTCGCGCCCTCCAAGGCCAACTCCTTGGTCGGCATCGTGCCCTTCGCCGCCGAGGCACTCTCGATCGACGGCCAGCGTGTTGTGCTCAGCGTCAAACCCACCGACGCGCTCAAGACCTTCTGGAAAGAGGTCGCCCCCGGCTCGTTTGAGGCCACCATCGTTGACGCGACCGAGCAGCCTGTCGCCGTGCTGACGCGGCGGTTTGAACTCGAACAGAACAGTTACGAGTTTGTGCTGCGGCAGCACCTCCGCAACGTCTCGGGCCGGAACTTCAACGCCCGCTTCGAGCAGTTTGGCCCCGCCGATCCACCGCTGGGCATCATCCGCTATGGCGGCGACAGCCGACGTCTGCGCTTTGGCTATCTCACACCCAGCAGCCAAAATCCGGCCCGAAGCACCCAGGCCAGCGAGTTTCTCATCACGCATCAGGAACTGCTCTCGGAGGCGCAGTTTAACCCCAGCACGAACCTGCCCTACTGGGCCGCCAAGCCCGTATGGCCCAACGACAAATCCAACAAGGAGACACTTGCGCTGGTGTGGGCAGCGATGTCGAACCGTTACTTCGGCGTAACGGTGCAACCGCCAGTGAGCGGCACAGCCGCGGCGGGCGAGGGCAAAGTGTTGCGCTCGGTCGAATCTATCGAGCGGTTCGTGGTGCCCAACGGCAACCCCGCGAGCGTGCCCTTCACCGAGAGCATCATGAACTTCGTGCTCGGCCGGCAGCGTTTGCCCGCCGGCGCTGTGGCGCTCAAACTCAACTCGCCTCAGACGCCGGTGCCCGCCGGCAGCGCGGTCGATTTCTCCATCGCGGCCTATGCCGGGCCACTCGAGAAGGACAGCATCAAGGCCGAGCCGATCTCGTCGGCAGTGGGCCTGCGCGAGATCGTGGTTTACAGTTTCGGCGGCCCGTGTGCCTTCTGCACGTTTCAGTCGCTGACGCACCTGCTGCT
>JBGSRG010000472.1:0-2600 GCA_041737685.1 Phycisphaerales bacterium
GGTGGATGGTGAAGCCGTGGCGGGCGAAGATGTTTGCAAACGCCGAAGGCGTCGCGGCGGGAGGGGGCGACGCTCGGGCACGGCCGAGCCCGGCGCCCAGGACGGTGTCTCGTCGAATGGCAAGACGGGCAGCAACCGTGCAGCGCCGTCGTCCGCTGGGCCGGCTTCGTCGTCGGGTTCGAAGTCCGCGTCGAGTGGCGGATCGGGCGGCACCTCGGGTGATAAGCCACCGGTTCAGGTTCGCCCTCGCACGCTCTACGGTGTGGGACGCCGCAAACTCAGCCCCGGCGAGCGCAAGAGCATCGGCGGCGATGAGTGACCAAACGTCTCCGCGCTTGCGTGGCGGGAAGGTTGCGGGCAATTTACAGCGTTAGGCGTGCATGAATGCGCGTGCACGCGAGGTGAACCCGCTCACTGCGATTCCGCCTTCACCGATTCGAGAATTCGCCGCAACGCGAGATCAATCGATGGCGCGCGCCGTTGCGTCGACCACGATCTTGGCCTTGCTCGGCGTTCGGCCGTGCTCGTCGAAGATCATGATCTGGTTGTGGTCGCTCGGATCGGCTTTGAGGAAGGACCGCGGGACGAGGTATCGCTTCTGCGGCCCTAGGGCCTTACCCGCCGAGTCTCCAGTCCAATAGCGGCAGAGGTGCTTGCCGTTGATGAAGATCTGACCCTTGCTCAGGCCCGCCGCGTCGAACCAGACAGCCGCGTCGTGATGGTGGCCGTGGACGTCGGCCTCAACGGGGTTGAGTACGGGTGCCGGGACTGTGAAGTCTGCACGCCACCACGCGGGGGCGGAAGGATCAACGCTTGTGCCGCCGCGAAGGGGCTTGTCGAAGGAATCGGCTGGCGGTGGTTCCCACTTGGCGAAGGCCCAACTTCCTTTGTCGGTGGCGCAATCAAGGCCTTCGTCGAAGCGGACGGCCTTGGAAAGGCCTGGCATCGCGGCTTCGGTCGAACCCATCATGGCGATCTGTACGTGGTTGGTGCCGCGCGCCAGTTGTTCAGCGTCAAAGAAGAGCGGAGTTCGACCGGCGGTGGTGATAAAGGCCACGGGCTTGTCGTTGAGCAGCACAATGCCGCCGGGCATGGGCGAGGCTGCGCCCGCGCGGCCAGCCTCAGTGCCGGTGGTGGTGCCATCGACCGTGAACGGGTCGATGTGCATGATGATCGGCGTGCGCTTGCGGTGCTGGATGGTCCAGGTCAGACGACGGGCATCTGTGAGGTCTTCGTCGTGAACGCCCCAGAGCGGTGCACGAAAGCCCATCAGTTCCACAGGCTCAGCGGCGACAAGTTTGGGCTTGATTGATCGGAGCGCTGCAACGCTCCAAGCGTGGCCGTACCAGCCCGTACGTTCGCCCAGATCGGGGCCGCCCCAGACGCGACCGGCGTTCTCGGCCAGCACCACCATCGTGGCGCCCTTCTTGGCGGGCACGTCTGCGTGTGGGTCTGCGCCGGGACCAAAGCCCACCAGTCCCGAGCGCTTGCCGTTCACGGCGACGTGCAAGCGGTGCGCCGAGTGTGGAAAGGCCAGGCGGAGTTTTTTTGAACCACCCGCAAAGACGAATCGGTACCAGCCATAGCCCGAGGGAGCGCCGAGCGCAACCAGATCTGCGGGTCCGGCGATGGTGGCAAAGCGCGGGCTGGTGCCCGTCCAGTGTTCGTTGGCGCGCGAGCCGAGCCACTCGCCCATGCCGGTCTTGGGCGACTTGCGTCCACCCGAGGTGTGCGTGTCGGCGTGATGCGCTGAGAACTTGTGCGTCGAGATCGCACCGCTGGTGTCCACGACGGTACACGACTTGGATTCGTTGAGCGCGATGGGTCGTCCGTCGCGGGTCAGGCCCGCGGCACCCACGTAGACCTTATCGTCGGTCAGATGAATCTGGTCGAGTTGTTCGTCAGACGTGACGACGAGCGTCAGGCCCTCGTGCTCGTGAACAAAGGGCGGCTTGCCCGAGGCGGGGACGAGAGTTTCGAGCGGTGAGCCGTTGATCGAGATCATGCCGCGCGAGCCCGCCGCGCCGAAGCAGACAAAGGCCCGGCCGACGAGCGCAAATGCGCTGAGATTGCAGTAGTTCATCTGCGCTCGGCCGGTGAGCCGCGCGTTGAGCAGCACCCAGGAGGCGTCTCGGCCCGTCAGATCGACCGGCAACAATGAACCGTCGGGCAGCACCAAGGTGTGAATCTGATTGCCCTCGTCGTGCGCTGCGCCGTCGGGAGTGTTTTTGAAGAGGAACACCACGTCGCCCTGCGGGCCGGGCAGGTGGACGACACTGACGGGCATGTGTGGCCCGGTGCCGATGGCGCGAGCCTTGGCGGGCGTGTGCCCTGAGGCGTGTCCCGAACCGTTGGCGGCGGCGGCCTCGACAAAGGTGATGGGCGTGGGCAGCAGGGCGACGGTCTGCTGATTCAGGTCGAGTTGCGTGAAGAGGCGGTTGAAGCGCGTGGCAAAGGTGCTGATCTTTCGCACAGCGCGGAACCCGGGTCCGGGTCGGCCGAGTTCGTCGATCGGCGCATCGGCACTCGCCGCGGCGGTGGCGAAGGCGTGCAGGTTTTCGGGATCACGTCCCGCCGCGAAGCCGAAGTTGGTTCCGCCC
>JBGSRG010000486.1:0-1742 GCA_041737685.1 Phycisphaerales bacterium
CCCCGCGCTCGCGCCCATCGCCGCGCCGACCAACACCAGCCCAGCCCCCGCGCCCGCGCCCGCGCCGTAAAGAACGTGGACGATCGCGCTGTAGGCAGCACCACCTCCATCCGCTCGGTTCTCGAGGCGAACGCGACATACTCATCAACTCGAGACATAAACGGCTGCTCCAATCTGTACGGCACCTCGCTCGCCAGCGGCACCACTAACTCAGAAGCGCACAACCCGTGGAAACTCGACGCCTGCGGCTCGCCCGCGATCAGATCCACCCACGACTTACCCCGCGTCAGGCTCGGCTCGGGCGCGATCAGTAAGTACGGCCCCACCGGTTGCACACGCGTCAGCAGCACACCCAACCAGCCCGAGAGCGCCCGAGCAGCATCCGTGTGGCCTCGTGGCAATCGCACCGTCAGGCTGCCGCGAATCTCATCCGCCCCAGCACCACCACCGCGCCCTGCCTCGTATCCCCCGTCCAATGTACCGCTCTGTGGTCGCTGCGGCTGCGATGATCCGACTCCAGCGCCTCCACTGCCTGTACCACTAACCGATGCGCCCTCAGACCCAGCACCACCCGCCGTTCCACTCAACCCGGCCGCACTCGAGGGCCGATCCGCTCGGCCCGCCACGGGCATCTCTCGCTCCAACGCATAGACCGCGCGCGCGAACGCCTGCGATCCATCCGAATCTCCTACCTCACCCGCCAACGCGGCGATCGCTGGCCCCCGAACACCCACAATCCGCCCCACCGAACCTGGCAAACCCGCCGCATGCTGGCTGCCTCGTTCCACCGCCGCTCGAACCGCATCCTGCGTGGTTGCGGCCTGAATCTCCGTTCGCAACGAATCCAGCAGCGCGAGCGCCGGCTCGATCGTCGCCTCGGGTTCTTGGCAATCAGCGTGCAGGCACACGACCATGGGATACTTGCCGCGGCCCTTGCCGTCCAGACTGCTCCACATCCGGGCCACGATCAGACTGCCCGACGCACCAAGCCACCACACCATGGCATGATCAAACCCATCGATGCGCTGGGACGTGTCCAACCGATCCCACGCCCCCGCCTCCACATTGCCCGCGATGCCGACCTGATAAAGCACGCGCTGAAAGCGAATCAGCGTCTCGTCCGCCGCCCCAATAAACGCGACGTGATCGTCCCAGGCGGGGTGCTTGCCAAACGCACCCAGCGTTGCGCTGCCCGCCGGCTGCGCTTCCGGCTTGCCAAAGAATCGCTTGAAGATCGAAATGGGCCCGCTCCTGATTCCGCCACCGACGGTGCTTCCAAGACCGCTGCAGAGTAGATCGGAGCCCGCACGTTGCCGCCGTGAGTGAATCGCTCGACACCTACCCCAACCAATCGGCCCAACCCCCGCCCAGCCAGGCCGCCAACTCACCGCCACGTCAGTCAACGAGCCACTCCGCCAACCCAAAGCGCGGCAGGCGCCTCGCTCTTGAACCGGACTTCCAGCGGCACCACCGCCGAGCCGTCTTCTCGCATCGCAACCATCATCTTGCAACGCCACCCCGCCCCCGCACCACCATCCACCGCACCATTTCCAATCGACACCGCCTCGTCCATCGCCGCCAACATCCGAAGCGATGGCCACGCACCACCGAACGATCGATCAGCAACAAACGCCCCATCGCGTTCGATCACGATCCGAATCAGATCCGAGCCGCTGCTCACGCGTGCGGTCTCCGCTGCGCCCCCTGCTGCGCCGCCGCCTCCGGCCTGTCGCACCTCCACA
>JBGSRG010000490.1:0-10674 GCA_041737685.1 Phycisphaerales bacterium
GAAGAGCTTGGTCTCAAGCCCCCAGTGCCGCTCGCTGAAGTTGCCGTTGAGCGCAGCGCCGGTCTGATCGGACGTGTCCGACGCTGCGAGCGCAGGCCGTGCAATGCCCAGAGCCATCACCGTCTTGGCGTCGAGGTTGTCGATCAGATTGATCATGATGGCCTCGGGCGTTGAGGGGAGTTTGGCCGCTCCAAACTCGGGCACGCCGTGGTGCGAGATGATGATGTGCTGCAGAACCATGACGAGGTTTCTGGGCAAACGCACGCCCTGGCTGGTCATCACCTGTTGTGCTTTGTCGTGGAGCATGATGGCGCCCTCGACGATGTGGCCGATGAGCTCGCCGCGGTCGGTATAGGCGAAGGTTCGATCAAAGACCAGTTCTCGAGTCTTGGCCAGGTCGTGCAAAAACAGACCGAGCAGGACGGTGTCGCGGCTGATCCGCGGGTAGAGCGGGCAGATACGGTCAGCGATCTGCAGCAGCGTCAGCGTGTGTTCGAGCAGGCCACCCAGATACGCATGGTGCATGCTCTTGGCCGCCGGGCACTGCTTGAAGGCCGACATCAGGTGTGCGTCGTTGAGATACTCGGCAGCAAGCGCCTTGGCGGCGGGATGCTTGAGCGAACCCAGAATCCCCGTGAGTTCGCCGAACATCTCGTCGATGTTGCGCAGCGTGCTGGGCATGAGTTCGGCGAGTTGGTCGCGAGTCGGCTCGATGGCATCGATCGACTGGATGATGAGCTGGAGTTCGCCCTGATAAGGCTGGGTCTCGGCCTCAATGTAGACAAAGCCGTCGGTGGGAAGGCGCCGAAACTGGCTAGGGTCGATCGACCACATCCGTGCGGGCAGCGTGCCCGTGCGGTCGGAGATCAGACACTTGAGGAAGGGCTTGTCCTGCTTGGTTTTGCCCAACTGCGCGTTGGCAATGGCAAAGGCACCTTCAATGCGCTCTGAAGCGCCAAAGGTGTTGATGAACCGTCGCTGACGGCCAGACGCCGATGCGGAGGAGGAGGTGGCGGACGCGGTCGGTGGGGTCATTCTGCGGCTCCGGACGCGGGGCATTGGGAAAGAACACAGAGCGGGTGGCTCGGGACGACGATCTTAGGGTTGCCGGCGGCGGGTTCGCCGCGAATCACCCTTGCTCTCGCGGCCGAGATTAGACCCCTTCGGTTCGGTGCGTTTGTGTCGGGGCCAGAGAACATGGCGAGCGAACAGAGTGACCCGTGCAATCGGGGTCGGTATCCTCAAACAGCAAAGAGCGAACGGAGACCCGGACCATGAGCAGCACAAGCAAGCACGTCCCCCGCAGCGGCTTGGACACTCCCTCTGGGCCGGACTCGGGCGGCAACATCGAATCGCACCTGCAAGAGCATCGCGTGTTCCCGCCCGTCGCGGCGAGCGAAATGGGGTTCTCGGGGTGGCATGTGGGCTCGATGGAGGCCTATCGCCAACTGCACACCCGATCGGTTCAAGACCCCGCCGGCTTCTGGGGTGAGATCGCGTCAGAACTCGACTGGTCAAAGCCGTGGTCGAAGGTGCTCGACTGGCAAGCCCCCGACGCGAAGTGGTTCGTGGATGGAAAGACGAACATCTGCCACAACTGTGTCGATCGGCACGTTGAGGGCGGGCACGGCGATGTCACGGCGATCGTGTGGGAGGGTGAGCCGATCGTCGAGGCTGGTCACAGCTCCGCGATCGCCGGACCTGAGATTCGACGGCTCTCGTACAAGGACTTGCAGGAACAAACTTCCCGGCTCGCCAACGCGCTGAAATCACTCGGCGTGAAACGCGGCGACGTGGTCACGATCTATCTGCCGATGGTGCCCGAACTGGCGATCGCAATGCTGGCCTGCGCGAGGATCGGCGCGGTACACAGCGTCATCTTTGGCGGCTTTGCTCCTCAGGCTATCGCCGATCGCGCAGCCGACGCGAACTCCCGTGTCATTCTCACGGCCGACGGCGGATACCGACGCGGCGAGGTGGTGCCCTTGCTCAGCAACGTGGTCGAAGCGGTGCAGATGCTCGCGAGCAAGGGACACGAGGTTTCGCATGTGCTGGTGTTGGACCGCACAGGGAGCGGGCTTGAGAACGTGCCGAGCGCTTCTACAAAGCCAACCCTTGCCACACGATTTCTCGCCTGGCAATCGCTGGTGGAGAAAGCTTCATCGCAATGCCCGTGCGAACCGATGGACGCCGAGGACATGCTCTTTCTGCTCTACACCTCGGGCAGCACGGGCAAACCCAAGGGCATCGTCCACACCACCGGCGGCTACATGGTGTACGCCTATCTCACCGCGAAACTGACCTTCAACCTGATGGCTGCGGACCCCAACCAGTTGTTCTGGTGTACGGCCGACATCGGTTGGATCACGGGCCATTCGTACGTCCTCTACGGCATCTTGCTCAATCGGGTGCCGTCGCTGATGTACGAAGGCGCGCCGAACCATCCAACGTCTGACCGCTTCTGGGAGATTGTGGCCCGGCACAAGGTCACGCAGTTCTACACCGCTCCAACGGCGATTCGCACGTTCATGAAGTGGGGCGAGCAATGGCCCGCCGCGCACGACCTCTCCTCGCTGCGCGTGCTGGGCAGCGTGGGCGAGCCGATCAATCCTGAGGCTTGGATGTGGTATCAGCGGCACATCGGCGGCGAGCGCCGGCCCATCGTGGACACGTACTGGCAGACCGAGACTGGCGGCCATGTGATTACGCCACTGCCGGGTGCCACGCCCACCAAACCCGGATCATGCACGCTCCCCATGCTCGGCATCGACGCGGCGATCGTCAACGAGCGCGGAGAGGAACTTGGTCCGAATCAGGGCGGGCTTTTCGTCATTCGCAAGCCGTGGCCGGGCATGTTGCGAGGTGTTCATGGCGACCGCGATCGCTTCGTCAGCAACTACTGGGGTCGCGTAAAGGACCCGCAGACCGCGGAGCCGTGGTACTTCTCGGCCGATGGCGCGCGCCGCGACGAAGACGGCTACTTCTGGGTGCAGGGCCGGATCGACGATGTGATCAAGGTCTCGGGACATCTGCTCGGCACGATGGAGGTCGAGTCGGCGCTGGTCTCGCACCCGGCCGTTGCGGAGGCTGCGGTGGTCGGAGTGCCTCACGAAGTGAAGGGGAATGCCATCTGCGCGTTTGTGAGCCTGAAATCGCAGTGGCTCAAGTCGTCGGGCGGCCCGCCAGACGACTCGCTGCGCAAGGAACTCATCGCACACGTGGCCAAGGCCGTTGGTGCGCTGGCCAAGCCAGACCAGATCCGCTTTGCCGACGGCCTGCCCAAAACGCGCAGCGGCAAAATCATGCGGCGATTGCTCCGCGACGTCGCGGCGGGCGTCGAGAAGATCACACAGGACACCAGCACGCTCGAAGACTTCTCGGTGGTGGCCAAACTCCGCGAGAACCAGGAGTGAGTCGGGCGGAAGTTGATCGCAGCACGCCGTACGCTTGAGGCGTGAAGTACGCGATCATCATCCCCGACGGCGGCGCGGATTTGCCGATTGAGGCCCTCGGCGGAAAGACGCCGTTCGAGGCCGCCCGGACACCAAACCTCGATCGCTTGGCCACGGTCGGGCGAGTGGGTTGTGCAACCACCACGCCGCCGGGATTCACCGCCGGAAGCGATGTTTGTTCGATGTGCCTGCTCGGCTATGAGCCGCGAAAGTATCACACCGGCCGGGCGCCGCTGGAGGCCGCAGCGCTCGGCATCCCGCTCGTCGCGAGCGACTGGATTTTCCGGGTGAACCTCGTGACGGTCGGCACTTCGGGCGAAGACGAAGGGCTGATGCTCGACCACTCGGCGGGTTCGATCTCAAACGAGGAAGCACGGGCCATTGTCGCCGATCTCGACCAGCACTGGCGGAGTGAACTGGGGAACGACTTCGCCGGGCTTGAACTGACGCAGGGCGTCTCCTATCGCAACATACTCGTTGATCGATCGGCCGATGGAGCGAGCGAACCCATCCGCGATTACGCGGGGCTGGCGACGGTGCCGCCGCATGAGATTCCGCGGCGCGTGTGGCGGGAACTCTCGCCGCGAAACAACGTGAAGGAACCCGCCGCAATTGCCGGTGCTGAGCTGATCAACCGATTGATGGAGTCGGCCGGTCGATTTCTGCCGAAGCATCCGGTCAATGTTGCCCGCGTCGCGGCGGGAAAGCGCCCCGCGAACATGGTGTGGATCTGGGGTCAGGGCGTGCGCCCAGCGATGCCGACCTTTCACGATCGGTTCGGGCTTCGCGGAGCGATGACGACGGCGGTCGATCTGCTCGCCGGTATCGCAGCGCGGATCGGCTGGGCGAAACTGAACGTGCCCGGCGCGTCGAGTTATCACGACAACGACTACGCCGCGCAAGGGCGAGCGACGGTGAAGGCGCTGGACGAGTTTGACATCGTGTGCTGCCACGTTGAATCGCCCGACGAGGCAAGCCATCAGGGCGACTGGAAGACCAAAGTGGCGGCGATAGAGTCGATCGACGAGCACGTAGTTGGCCCAATCTCACGGAAACTGGAAACGTTCGGCGAGTTTCGTCAGGACTTGCGGTCGGGAGAGCGCTCGGGCGGTTGGCGGTTGCTGGTGATTCCCGACCACTACACCCTTGTCAGCACGCGCGTTCACGATAACACGCCCGTGCCGTTTCTCATGGCCGGTTCGAACGTTCGATCGGCGGTGGAGAGACGATTCTGCGAGAAGGATGCGCTCGAGAGCGATCTGAGGGTGGACCCGGGCGCCGATCTGATGGAGTACTTCTTGCGGTCGGGTATCGGGGCTGGCGCTTGGCGATGAGAGGGTTGGGCGGCGGTCGCTTGATCGGCCGATGAAGCCTGTGTGATCCGCTGAACGATTGGCGATGCGAACGCAAAGACGACCACATGAACGACGAATCGAACAACGACGGAAACAAGGACGCGACTGGCGATGAGATGCCCGAGCATCGCCTTGGCAGAAGCGACGGTGATGAAGGGATCATTCCGCTGGCACCTCAGCCCGCCTCGCCTCGCCCCACCACTCATCCATCCCACACTGCGCCAACTTCGACCCCACACGGACATTCGGCCTCGGTACCGGTCGCGCGAGTTGCGGCAGGCGGAGGAGTGGGCACGGGCAAGTCACGGCTCGACGCGCCGTCGATGCTCGAAGCACGCGATGAAACGTGCCCTCGATGCGGCGCCAGGCTCGATCAGGACGCCGTGGTCTGCGTTGCGTGCGGATACAACCTCTTGGCGAACGTGGTCCACGAGCCGGAGGTCGGGGAGAACGAGTCTGACCCGGACACGGACAACGCCAAACGCGGGATCTTTGTGCCCGCCCGTCCCAACGCCACTCGGCCGCTCTTGATTGGCGGCGGCGTGCTCATGGTTGCGGGGATGGTCTTTGGCGGAATCACGGCGGGTCAGGTGGGCGGATCGGGCTATGTGCTGGCACGGGTGCTGCTTGTGATCTATCTGGGGCTTTTGCACACCGCGACGGGCAGCGCCGCGGTTATCGCAGCTTCTTGGCTGACCGGGCACCGTCTGGGCAGTCTTGAGCAGGCCACGGCACGGATGTTCGTGGCAGTCACGGCGTTTTTGCTGTTGTTGCAGATTCCCGACCTGGGTCTGCACTCATGGCTGGCGAGTGGGCTGCGATGGCTTTTGGCCACAGCGGTTTACCTGGTTCTGCTGTGGATGCTGTTTCGCCGGAACCGGCACGAAACGGGTGTGGTGGCTGGGGCACACGCGGTGCTGTGGTTGCTGACGTCGTTGGGCATGCAGTTGGCGGTCTGGCTCAGCACGGTTCAGCCCAAGGCTCCGTAAGACTTGGTCAACCAGAACTGGTTGGGCCAATGGCCGCCGCGAATGGGCGATATGCTCTGTGTTCCACGTGGAACAAACGACAGGGCGGGCAGAACTCGCACCATATCCCCTGTTGTGGGCAAACGAATCGCGACGGATGAAAGGACTTGAGTGATGACCATAAAGACCAAGAGATCGAGACTTCCTCGGCTGGTGCTGGCGGCCTGTATTTTGATGGGTTTCGTGGCCGGTGTTCAGGCTGCGCCGGATCGCGATGCCAAGCAGACCAAGACGCTGCAATTGCCGATGCGGACAGATGGGCCCAAGAGCCTGGACCCCGCGCAAGGAAGCACGCAGTATGACAACATGGCCGTGTCGCAGATCTACGAAACGCTGATGACCTTCGCCTATGCCGATCCGCAGAGGCTGGAGCCGCTGCTGCTGGCGGAACTTCCGACCCGGAGTCCGGACGGGCTGACGCTGAGTTTCAAGCTCAAGCCGGGTGTGAAGTTCCATGATGCGGACTGCTTTGCTGGTGGCAAGGGTCGCGAGGTTGTCTCCGACGACGTGTTCTTCTCGCTCAAGCGTCTGGCCGACGGCACGTATCAGTACAAGAACTGGTGGTTGTTGGAAGGCTCGATCAAGGGCCTTGACGAGTACAAGGCGACCCAGAACGCCTCGGGCAAGGCGTTTGATTACGACGCGCCGGTTGAAGGGTTTGTCAAGGTCAGCGACCGCGAGTTCCAGATCGTGCTGACCAAGCCGGTGTTCAAGTTTCAGTACATTCTGACGATGTTTCAGACCTCGATCGTGCCGCGAGAGGCCGTCGAGAAGTATGGCAAGGACTTTCCGTTCAAGGCCGTGGGCACGGGGCCGTTTGTGCTTGACCGATGGCAGCCCAAGCAGAGCCTGAGTCTGGTGCGCAACAGCGCGTACCACGAGGTGTTGTACCCCGCGAGAGATGAGTGGAACGACGAAGATCGGAGAAGGCGGTTGCATCGGCCCGCCGGTCAGCGTGTGCCGTTTGTTGATCGCATTGAGTTCAGCATGTATGTGCAGGAGCAGCCGATGTGGCTGCAGTTTCAGGCCGGGCAGTTGGGCTATACCGAAGTGCCCGCCGAGTACTTCGAGGAAGCGTTCGACAAGCGAACGCGCGAACTCAAGCCGGAGACTTCGCGGCGCGGCGTGACGGCGCACCAAGATGCACTGCTGGACTTCATCTTCCAGGGCTTCAACATGGAAGACCCGGTGCTGGGCGGGCTTTCGCCCGAGAAGCGGGCGCTGCGGCAGGCGATTCACCTTGCGACGGACCTTGATGAGATCAACGAGGCGTTCTACAACGGCATCAACGAAGTTTTCGATGGGCCGATTCCGGTGGCCCTTGACGGGCACCCGAAGGACGGACGTGCCCCGCAGAGCTATCGCGGCTCAGACCTGCCGCGTGCGCGAGCCAAGCTCATTGAGGCCGGATGGCCCGAGGGCAAGAACGCTCGCACGGGCGAGCAACTGGTCATCAGGTACTACACGTCGAACGCGATGCTCAACCAGCAGCAGAGCGAGATGCTCAAGCGGCAGATCGAGCGATTGGGTGTGAAGTTCGAGAGCGTGATGGTGGACTTCAGCACGCTGATCGAGGCGTGCGACAACCGCAAGGCCCCGATGTTCGGCTTCGCGTGGGGCAGCGACTATCCCGACGCCGAGAACAACCTCGCGCTCTTTTACGGCCCCAACGAAAGCCCCGGCGCCAATCACTTCAACTACAAGCGGCCGGAATACGACGCGATGTACCAGCAGATTCTGGTGATGGAGCCGGGACCGGAACGCACGGCGATCTACGAGAAAATGCGGGACATGCTCATCGAAGACTGCCCGTATGTCGGCTCGATGGGACGCACTCGGTTTTATCTGATGGCCCCGTGGATCCTCAACTGCCGGCCGACCGAGCGGATGTGGTCGTGGATCAAATACCTGGACGTGGACGACTCCAAGCGTTGACTTCCGGTTTCGGGACTCTCGGCGTATAGAGACCCGCCGCCCGCTCCGCTCGCTTGCTCGGCATCCCGCATGTGGCCATACATCGCTCGAAAGCTGCTGTACAACATCCCCGTCTATCTGGGGATCATTCTCATCGTGATGGTCTGCCTGCGCGTGAACGATCCGGCCTCGGCCTATGTGGGCAAGAGCGCGAGCCAAGAGCAGTATGACAAACTGCGGGCGGATATGGGGCTGGACGAGCCGTTTGTCGTGCAGTACGCGACCTTTCTGCGTCAGGTCGTCACGCTCGATTTCTCGGAACGGTCGTGGGAGCAGAAGCGGCCCGTGGGCGAGATTCTGAGCGCATCGGTCTTGCCGAGCCTCTCGATCACGCTGCCGGCGTTGATCTTGACGACGCTTGTCGCGGTGACGGTCTCGCTTGTGGCGGCCTATCTGCGCGGCACCGTGACGGATCGGATGCTGATGTTTGGCGCGGTGCTGGGAATGAGCGTGTCGTTGCTGGTGTATGTTGTGCTGGGGCAGTACTTCGGCGCGTACTGGCCCAAGCAGGAGTACGGCATTGATCTGTTTGCCGTTGAGGGGTACGAATCGATCTTGAAAGGACCGGGCAACTGGGTCAAGTACTGCATGTTGCCGGTGCTGATCACGGTGGTGCTGACCATCGGCTATGACACGCGGTTCTATCGCGCCGTGATCGTCGAAGAGACCTCTCGCGACTATGTGACGACGGCGGTTGCCAAAGGCGCCACCAAGCCCAAGATCATGTTCGTACACGTCCTGAAGAACGCGATGATCCCAATCATCACGCACGTGATGATCACGCTTCCGTTTCTGGTGACGGGTTCGATCGTGATGGAGACGTACTTCAACATCCCCGGCATGGGCCGGACGCTCATCACGGCGATCAACTCGAAGGACTTCCCGGTCATTCAGGCGTTCACGGCGGTCTTCGCCGCGATTTTCATCCTTTCCAACATCCTGACCGACGTGCTCTATGCGCTGGTCGACCCGCGTGTGAGGCTTTCGTAACGCATGTTCGCACGCCTGAGAAAGTCACGCGGCTGGGTCCGCTTCCGGCGCAATCGCTCGGCGAACATCGCCATGTGGGTGATCGGTGCGTATCTGCTGCTGGCGGCCTGGATATGGACGACCGAGGGGGCGCAGTCGATCGGCAAGAACACCGGCTGGTGGGACATTTCTGACCGGCCGCTGCTGGGCATGTTTCTGCCCGATCGAACGCTGGAGCGCGTGGGTCCGGCGCAGGTCGCGGGCTTTGGGCTGGAGCAGTCGGTGCGAGAGCGCACCAACCACGCCGATTGGCTTGTGAAGTTTGTCGGCGGTGCGCTGCAGGACGTGGATCGTTTGCCGGCGGACAGTTTGATTACGCCCGCGCAGGTGCTGGCCCGTGCACGGCTTTCGGAGCGTCGCATTGCTCGCGAGCCGCCCGAGCAGATTCGCGCGTGGCACTCGCAGGCGGGCGCGCTGTTTGAGAACATTGATTCAGCCCGGCGCGCGGGCAACTCGCTGTCGCTGGTCAGGGTGCGGCTGGCGGCACTGAAGGGTCGCCTCGCGGAAGCGTCGAGATTTGAGAGCGATGATGCGACGGGCGCGAGGAGCTATCGCACGCTGCTTCTCAATGCTGCAGAGGACTTGCAGTTTGCGGTGGAGGACGCCGTCAAGGTGGTGGCCGCGGATGATCCGCTGAGCGCGATCGAACTTGATCCGATCCGCTCGGCGGTCGATGACCTGAGCGATGCACCGCCGGATCTCTCGCCCGAAGCCGCGGCGGCGATGGTTCCGCGAGAGTGGCTCAAGGAACTGGAGCGAGATGACAAACAGTCCGCAGTGGCTCTCGAACGCCGCGTTGAGCAGCCGCTGAAGGCCATTGAAGGCCTTGTGGCCCAGATGCTGCCGATGCCGACCGGATTCGAGGGGACACTCTACAAGTTCAGACTCTCGCTGGGCACCGACCGTCAGGGCCGGTCGATCATGGTCCGATCGCTCTATTCGGCAAAGATCGCGATTCAGGTCGGTGCGATTGTTGCGCTTGTTAGCGTGATCTTTGGTGCAACGCTCGGCTCGGCGGCGGCGTTTTATGGCGGATGGATCGACCACGCGGTGATCTGGCTGTATTCGAGCCTTTCAAGCCTGCCGCAGCTCGTGTTATTGGCGGTGCTCAGTTTCATGTTCATCGGCTCTCCGTTTGAGAAGACACTGCTGCCGGTGTACGCGGCGTTCTGTTTGACGTTCTGGATCGGGCCGTGCCGGGTGATCCGCGGCGAGGTGCTGAAGATTCGTCAACTCGAGTACGCTCAGGCGGCGACCGCGATCGGGTTCGACCGTCCGTACATCTTGCTTCGGCACATCATGCCGAACACGGCCCATCTGATGTTCATCAACTTCTCGCTGCTGTTTATCGGTGCGATCAAGAGCGAGGTGATCCTGACTTTTCTTGGGCTGGGCATCAAGGAAGGATCATCGTGGGGGATCATGATCAGCCAGAGCCAGCCCGAGGTGGTCAACGGTTTTTTCTGGCAGATCGGCGCGGCAACGGTGTTCATGCTGGTGCTTGTGCTGGCGTTCAACGTGGTGTCGGACGCGCTGCAGGACGCCTTTGACCCTAAGCACGTGGGGTAGGTGCCGGTTCGAGATGGGACACGGTTCTCACGCTTCTTCCGTGCGAACGATGGTGAGGTGCCAAAGAACGTAAGTCGATAGGACAACGCGATCAGACACTTGTGAACGAATGACCCAGCCACGCCAAGCCATCTTGCAAGTCCGAGACCTGACGACGCGCTTCCGCACCGATCGCGGCATCGTGACGGCGATTGATGGCGTGAGCTTCGATGTCTATGCCGGCGAGACGCTGGGCATCGTGGGCGAATCGGGCTGTGGCAAGACCGT
>JBGSRG010000491.1:0-2268 GCA_041737685.1 Phycisphaerales bacterium
CCATGCGTCGATCGCCGATCACGCATCTGGTGATCGCGCCTTTGATCATCCTGGGCGGGCTGGGCTTCCCTGCGCTCCGCGACAGCGCGGGGCTGCTGCTCCGCCGGTTCAAGCAGGCGGTACGCCGGGTGACTCGGCCCGACTCGCCGCGCCGCTATCCCGCGCACAAGCAGCATCTGAGCCTGCACACTCGCCTGGTTCTGCTCACATCGCTTGCGCTCTACCTTGCGGGCTTTGCCGCCTTCTCGACGGGCCAACTGACGGCCCAACTGCGCACTCCAGACGCGAACGCACCCACGACGAGCACCCTCACACACCTTGCCGACGCGAGTTTCATGTCGATCTCAGCGCGCACGGCGGGATTCAACAGCCTGCCAATGGACCGCGTGGAGCCGACGGGCCGCTTCACGCTCATGGCGTTGATGCTCATTGGCGGCTCGCCCGGATCGACCGCGGGCGGGATGAAGACGACGGTGCTGGCGGTGCTGGTGCTCTCGGTGGTTGCGCATGTGCGCCGGCGAGAAGAGACCGAGGCCTTTGGCCGAACCATCGCCGATTCGATCGTGCGGAGCGCGGGCACCATCGGCGTGTGCTACCTGGGGTTGATCGTGTGCGCCACGGTGCTGCTGACGCTGACCGAGAACCTGCGCTTTGAGGTGACGCTGTTCGAGGTCATCTCCGCGGCGACAACGACGGGATTGACGCTCGGCGCTACGGGGGAACTCTCGGACGCGGGCCGAATGGTGATCGTTCTGACGATGTTCCTGGGGCGGATCGGCCCGTTGGCGCTGCTGGGCTCAATCGTGTTCACTCGCCCGAAGTCTCGGCGGTTTCGCTACGCTCACGAGAGCGTGACGCTGGCGTGATCGCGGCGCCGAACGCGTGTTCTGCTTAATCAGCTCTACAAATGATTCGGATTTGCACGCACCATGCCCACAATCATCGCCGTCATTGGTCTTGGACAGTTCGGCAGCCGGCTCGCCGCTCGACTGAGCGAGCAGGGCGCCGAGGTGCTGGCGATCGATATCGCCCGACCGATTGTCGAGGCGATCCGCGACAAGGTCACACACGCAGTGGCGCTCGACGCAACCGACGAGGAAGCGCTGCGAGCGGCGGGTCTGGCCGATGCGGGCGCAGCGCTCGTGAGCATCGGGCAGAACTTTGAGGCCATCGCGCTCGCGACGGTGTTGCTCAAGCATCTGGGTGTGCCGCGCGTGATTGCGCGTGCCCCTTCGCCGCTGGCGGCTCGCATTCTGTCGAAGATCGGCGCCGATGAGATCGTGAACCCGGAAGAGGAGGCCGCCGACCGTTGGTGCCACCGGCTGGTAGCGCCGCGGTTCCTGTCGCAGATCGAGTTTCACGAGGGGTACAGCCTGATCGAGGTGAAGGCCCCGCGCGACTGGCTTGAGCGGACACTGGCCGAGCTGAACCTTCGTGCCAAGTTGGGCTTGCACGTCGTTGCGCTCAAGCGCCGTCGCGACGCTGCGGACGTGCAAAGCCCGCTGCGGATTGAGATGCCCGGCCCCAACACGCCGCTGGGCGAGGGCGACATTCTGGTGCTGATGGGCCGGGACGAGGACTTTGCTCGCATCCCGCAGTGACGGTGGCCGTCACGACAGATGTGTGGCGTGCCCGCTGCATCGCCCTTGGTTGCGCGCTGTTCGTCTGGAGTTCGCACGAATGGCGTGCGAACGAACCGGTCATTGCCGAGCCGCACGCGCTCACAACCTCAAACTCGACCCAAAAGCACGCTTTGCGCTTGCAGGCGCTGAGGTTTCGAGTAGCATGTGCATCAGCTGCGGACTGCGAGAATCCTTAACGGGATGTTCCCGCAAAGATCGCTTGCCGACCGCGGTCTCTTGAAAAGGAGAGAGAGATGACCACGCGTCGATCCACTCGCAACCTGCTCGCCCACTCACTCATCGCCGCTGTCGGCGCTGGCACGCTTGCCTCATCCGCCGGTGCCGTTGTCATCCCCGTCGCCGCCGGCTGGAACGTGAGCACCTTTGACACCGGCGGCATCCTCAACCCCGGCTTGAACGGCGGGCACACTCTCGGCGGGCTGGAGGTCGATCCCGCGGGCGGCCGGGTCTATGTCATCGCCCACAACGTGGGCATCGGCGGCACATCAACAACCATCGGGCTGCTCAGCTCCACCGGGCTTGGCACCGCGGCCTTTGACGGCGGCGGCTTCCGCAGCCTGCAGCACCTCACACGCGCAAACGACCTCACCCATCTCAATGGGCAGTACTACGTCGCCGCGAACCG
>JBGSRG010000497.1:0-1742 GCA_041737685.1 Phycisphaerales bacterium
GGCGACGCTCTTGGTCTCGGCGTACATCGTGTTTGAGGCGCGGCGGCTGGGTGCCTCGAGCTCGCAACTGGCCGCGATGACGGCCAATGTGCTGATCGACTCGCTGGTGGGCTCGGTGCCGGTGTTGGGCGACGTTTTCGACATTGCGTTCAAGGCGAATGTCCGGAATCTGAAGATTCTGGGGATTGACGTGAGCAAAGGCAAAGTGCCAAAGCCTTAGGGCCTGACCCCCAACTCCGCCCTTCGCTCACCAATTTCCGCCCTGATCACCTCTACGAACTGCGCCAGCGGCATCGAGCCGAGGTCTTTCTCTTCACCGCGGGCTCGCACCGAGACGGATCGTTGTTCGGCGTCGCGCGGGCCGACGATGAGCAAGTAGGGAATCTTCATGTCCGCCGCGACCTTGATCTTGCCCTGGATCCGGTCGTTGCCAAAGTCGCAGGTGGCCCGGCAGCCAGCGCCTTTGAGCGCAAGGAGAACCTCTTTGGCATAGGCGTCGCTCTTCTCGCTGATCGGCAGCACTCGTACCTGCTCAGGGCTGAGCCACGTAGGGAAACTGCCTGCGAAATGCTCGATCAGCACGCCGCAGAAGCGCTCGAACGAGCCGAAGGGTGCGCGGTGGATCATCACCGGACGGTGCGGCTGGTTGTCTGGACCAACATACGAGAGGTCGAAGCGGATCGGCAGGTTGTAGTCAACCTGCACCGTGCCCAGCTGCCATTCGCGGCCGATGACATCGCGCACCACAAAGTCGATCTTGGGGCCATAAAAGGCCGCTTCGCCCGGCTCCTCGGTGAAGGGCACACCCAGAGATTTCGCGGCGAGCCGGCAGGCGTTCTCGGCGCGGTCCCAGTTTTCGGGCTTGCCGGTGTACTTGTTCGAGTCGGGGTCGCGCAGGCCGACGCGCACGCGATAGTCGGTCATGTTCAGCGTCGTCAGCACAGTTTTAACGAGGCTCAGACAGCCGAGCAACTCGTCGGGCACCTGGTCTTCGGTGCAGAAGAGGTGCGCATCGTCCTGGGTGAAGCCGCGCACGCGGGTCATGCCGTTGAGCTCGCCCGATTGCTCCCAGCGATAGACGGTGCCGAACTCGGCGAGGCGCACGGGCAGATCGCGGTACGAGTGCGGAGCGCTCGCGAAGATCTTGATGTGGTGCGGGCAGTTCATCGGCTTGAGCAGGTAGCCGTCGAGCAGTTGCTCATCGGGTTGCACTCGATCTGAGCCGATGGTCGCCTGACCGGTTCGCTCGTTGACCTGCCCCGCGAGCCGGGCCGACACGCCGTCGAGCCGGTGCATGAGTTCAGCGCACGAACAACCCGACTCGTTGGCCGCGGCGAGGGCATCAGGCTCAGCGATGGGCGGGTACTGGGCGTCTTTGTAGTAGGGGAAATGCCCGGAAGTTTTGTAGAGATCGAGTTTGCCGATGTGCGGCGTGAAGACCTGGTGGTAGCCTTGCTTGTTGAGTTCGTCGCCGATGAACGTCATCAACTCTTGTCGCAGCACCGACCCGGCGGGTGTCCAGAGGATCAGCCCCTGGCCAACGTCCTCGTCGATGTGGAACAGTCGCAGGGTCTTGCCGATGACGCGGTGGTCGCGTTTGGCGGCCTCTTCTTTCAGGCTGAGCCATTGATCGAGGTCGGCTTTGGTGGCGAACGCGGTGCCGTAGACACGGGTGAGGCGGTCGGACTTCTCGTCGCCGTGCCAGTAACTGCTGGCCAGTGAGAGAATCTTGAAGGCACCGA
>JBGSRG010000515.1:0-5704 GCA_041737685.1 Phycisphaerales bacterium
CCGCGCACGCGGCGGCTGTCCGTTTCAGGTGGGCGGGTTGTGCGCTGTGCACCCGATCCGGCCGCTGGGGTGTCGGGTGTATTACTGCGACCCGACAGCGCAGGATTGGCAGCAAGAGTTGAGCGAGCGATTGCTCGGCGAGATTCGCGGGATCCATGACCGGTACGAAGTTGACTATCGTTACGGCGAGTGGCGAGCGATGCTGGAGGTGTTTTTGGTCAGCGAAGGTCCATGCGCACGTCGGGCGAGACCTTCTTGAATCGGTAGCCGCCCTTGGTTGCGCCCCACATCTGCTCGCCGGTTTGGTCGTAGCCGCGGTCCCAAGAGATGAGCAGGTCTTCCCAGAGTTGAGTCTGGCTGGTCGCGTAGGCGGCGCCGCGCAAGGAGGAAGCGCAGGTGGTTCCCTCGGTGCCGCCCTCGAACATCTTGGAGCAGTAGTGGTAGGTGAGGCCCACTTCGCATCCGGGCTTGAGCGTGAGTTGCTCGGGCGAGAGTTCGGCGAGTGGATTGGCGGTGGCCCATGCGCCGGCCCACTGCAGTTCAGGCTCGGGGAGGGTGTAGATCGAACTGATGAAGGTATTGGGGCCGGTCTTGGTGAGGTGGTAGACGCGCTGGCGGTAGGGCTTGTCGAGCGTGGTGGAGGCGGCCTGTTCGACGTAGAGCCACGGACCGTCTTGCCGTGTGGTCCACACGGGAACGACCTTGAGACGGATGTCGAAGTAGTCGGGATCGGCCTGGGCCTGCTCGGTTGAGGCGAACGAGCCGCTGAGGTAGTCGCGGAGCAGGGCGGGTTCGATGGAGCGCATTTCGGTGTTGGAAGAACAGCCGGTGAGCGTGGCGATTGCGAGGGCCAAGGGGACGAGGGCTCGGGGGACGAAGGCCAGAGGGAAGAAACAGAGCGAGCGCGAGTGTTGTGATGGGTTGGAGGAGCGGCGGTGCGTGTTTGGCGTGTTAGACATGGTGGGATCGTTCGCAAGTGGGTTTGGAAAGTCGCCCTTTGAGCGCGCGATGGGCGGGCAGCGGGGCTTGACTCGAAGTCTGCCAAAGTGTCACGTTGGCGGGTGTGTGCTGGCCGGAGAACGGCACGGAAAGGGCGGTTGATATACCCGAATCGGGGGGTGGAGGCGATGAGGATGCCGATTGCGGGTCCGCACAGGCCGTTTGGACAAAGTTCAGGTATCAAGATGTGGTGAAGTTCATGGCTTGCCCATGTTTGGCTGGCCAGAAGGGGAGAAACTGCCTGCGGCATGCTACGTGCTGAGGATGAGTGTCGGACTTGTAGAGCGGGGGTTGAACCCGCCGGGGCGTGCGGATCAGTTTCGGTAGCTCGGTCGGATCCGAGCATCAGGAAGCGATGATCTGACGAACCGCATGATGGAATCTTCGCGAGTGTCGAGGATCGCACGCGGAGAGCCGATGCATTCGGGCCAAGATCGCATGACGCGGCTTGGTCAGCACGCACGCTCCCGAACTTTGCCCTACCTTGGGGCGTAGCGAAGGAGACAGACGGGTCGTTGGGCATGAAGCCCAGCGGAACGGAAGGAAGGTGGAAAGATGTTTGAGCGATTTACCGATCGTGCCCGCAAAGTCATGGCGCTGGCCAACCAAGAGGCTCAGCGGTTTAACCACGAGTACATCGGCACGGAGCACATTCTGCTCGGTCTGGTGAAGGAAGGTTCGGGCGTTGGGGCCAACGTGCTCAAGCGGCTGGATGTTGATCTGCGCAAGGTTCGGCTTGAGGTCGAGAAGCTCGTGAAGAGCGGGCCGGACATGGTGACGATGGGCAAGTTGCCGCAGACGCCGCGTGCGAAGAAGGTGATCGAGTACGCGATCGAAGAGGCGCGGAACCTGAACCACAACTATGTTGGCACCGAGCACCTGTTGCTGGGGTTGCTGCGCGAGCACGACGGCGTGGCGGCGCAGGTGCTGATGAACCTGAGTCTGAAACTCGACGAGGTGCGCGAGGAGGTTCTGAACCTGCTGGGCGCGGACACGGGCGAGAGCGAAGAGGTCTCGGGCGCTGGCGGCGGCGGTGCTGAGACTGCGGGGGCGGCTCCGAGCGGTGGTGGTGGCGGTGGGCCTTCGGGCGAGGCAAGGCGCGGCAAGAGTCGCACGCCCGCGCTGGATAGCTTTGGCCGCGATCTGACGGAACTGGCGAAGGAGACGCAGCTTGATCCGGTGATCGGTCGCGAGAACGAGATCGAGCGTCTGGTGCAGGTTCTGTGCCGGCGGACGAAGAACAACCCGGTGCTGCTGGGCGAGGCGGGGGTGGGCAAGACGGCGATCGTCGAGGGCCTTGCGCAGCGGATTATCAGCAGCGACGTGCCGGACATTCTGCACGATCGACGGCTGGTGGTGCTGGACTTGGCGATGATGGTGGCGGGGACGAAGTACCGCGGCCAGTTTGAGGAGCGCATCAAGGCGGTGATGAACGAGGTCCGCAAGGCGGGCAACGTCATCTTGTTCATTGATGAGTTGCACACGCTTGTGGGCGCTGGCGGCGCGGAGGGCGCGATAGATGCGTCGAACGTGCTGAAGCCGGCGCTTGCTCGCGGCGAGATTCAGTGCATTGGCGCCACGACGTTCGACGAGTATCGCAAGTACATCGAGAAGGACGCGGCGCTGGCGCGCCGGTTCCAGTCGATCGCGGTTGAGCCGCCCGGAGAGGAGCAGACGATCGCGATCCTCAAGGGGCTTCGCGAGAAGTATGAGCAGCACCACAGGGTGCAGATCACCGACGATGCTCTGAAGGCGGCGGTGGAGCTGTCTGGACGGTATATCTCTGGGCGTGTGCAGCCGGACAAGTCGATCGACGTGATCGACGAGGCGGGTGCGCGGGTTCGGATCAAGAGCATGACCAAGCCGCCGAACCTGGCGGATCTTGAGGGGGAGATTGAGCGACTGACGGTGCTCAAGGACGAGGCCGTGAAGGCCGCGGACTATGAGAAGGCCGCGGAGTTGCGTGACCAGGCCGAGCAGAAGCGTCGCGAGAAGGAGACGATCCAGCGCTCGTGGCGTGACAAGGCCAAGGAAGTTTCGGGCACGGTCGATGACGAAGTGATCGCCGAGGTGGTGAGCAAGATGACGGGCGTGCCGCTGAAGCGTCTGGACAAGGACGAGGCGGCGCGGCTGATGGAACTCGAGAAGGAGTTGCACAAGAAGGTCATCTCGCAGGACGACGCGGTGAAGGCGATCAGTCGATCGATCCGGCGTGCACGGGCGGGGCTGAAGGATCCGAAGCGTCCGATGGGCTCGTTCATCTTCGTTGGTCCGTCGGGTGTTGGCAAGACGCTGGTGGCCAAGTCGCTGGCGGAGTTCATGTTTGGTGATGAGGACGCGCTGGTGGTGCTGGACATGTCGGAGTACATGGAGAAGCACAACGTGAGCCGTTTGGTCGGCGCGCCTCCCGGTTATGTGGGCTATGAAGAGGGCGGCCAGCTGACGGAGCGGGTGCGTCGTCGGCCGTACAGCGTGATTCTGTTGGACGAGGTTGAGAAGGCTCACCCGGACGTGTTCAACATGCTGCTGCAGATCATGGAAGAGGGCCGGCTGACCGACTCGTTCGGGCGGCACGTTGACTTCCGCAACACGATCTTGATCATGACCAGCAACATTGGTGCGGACCTGATCAAGGGCGGCGGCGGCTTCGGCTTCTCGAAGCGGACCGACCAGTCGGACTTTGACAGCATCAAATCGATCTTGATGAAAGAGATTGAGCGGTTCTTCCGGCCGGAGTTCATCAACCGACTGGACGACGTGATTGTCTTCCGGCCGCTGACCAAGGACGATCTGAACACGATCGTTGATCTTGAGGTTGGCAAGGTGGTCACGCGGCTGATGCAGCAGGGCATTCACCTCGAACTTGACGGCAAGGCCAAGGACTTCCTGATCGAGAAGGGCTTCAACCCGGACTTTGGTGCGAGGCCGCTGCGTAGATCGGTTGGGCAGTTTGTGGAAGACCCGCTGAGCGAGATGCTGTTGCAGGGCGATCTGAAGCGTCCGTGCCTGATCAAGGTGACGCGGCGTGATGGGCCGGACTTCCCCGGCTTGGACGGCAAGGGCGAGGACCACCTGTTCTTTGTGCCCGAGTCGATCCCGGAGGAGAAGTCGCCCAAGAGCGTGACCGAGGATGACAAGACGGTTAACGCGGGCCGGTAAGCGGGCGAACGCGTGAGGATAAAGTTGATGAGGGGCCCGGAGCGATCCGGGCCCTTTTTGTCGGGCGTGTTGTGCGAAAGCCGGGCGCGAAGGGGGCTTTGGTGGAGGTTGAAGATGTTGGACGCGTTGAAGGCGGCTGGTGCGCTGGCGGGGCTGATGAAGAACAAGGACGCGATGAGGGGCAGCGCAGAGCGGATCAAAGTGGCGATGCGCGACCTGCGGTGCGAGGGGGCGGCGGGTGGTGGGGCGGTGCGGGTGAGCGTGAGCGGGGAGATGCAAGTGTTGAGCGTGCGGTTGGCGCCTGCTTTGGCGGGCGCGGTGGCGACGGAGGAGGGTGGGCGCGAGGCGGAGCGGATGATTGTGGAGGCGACCAACGAGGCGTTGCGGCTGGCGAAGGAGGCAGCGCAGCGGATCGTGAGCAAGGAAGCGGAAGCGATGGGGCTGGGTGACCTGTTGAAGGGATCGGGTGGGGGCGGAGCGATGACGGGGCCGCTGGCGGGGCTGCTTGGCGGGTGAGCGAGCGGGGCGAGTGCTGAGTGTTGACGAGAGCGGTGCCGACGGGCCGGTTCTTTCAGTCGTCTGCGTCTATGTCGGAAGTGGTCGCGGCCGCGCTGGTGGGGCGTTTCCAGTCGATGTCGGGATCTTTTTCCAGTGCGGTTGCGGCCTGCTTGATGCAGCGCAGACAGATGTGGGTCTGTTCGTCGAGTGGGCTGGCCCACTGCGGCTGCTTTCGCTCTTCAAGGCACATGGTGCACTTGGTGCCGGAGTGTTCGTGGCCCGCTTGGAGGCCGACGACCTCGGCGTAGGCGACGCTGATGCACTTGAGGCAGACCAGCGCGCCTTGGTGTCCTTCGATCATCGGGGCCTGATCGGGATCGGTGGAGTCGAAGGCGTTGCGGCAGTAGTCGCAGAGCGATTCGATGATGGTTCCGTCGGGGTTGGTGCGGTGCATGAGGGTGTAGGGGGGCGGGCGTGGGGGCGTGGGGGAGAGGGGGAAAGGAGGATGGGGGTGAGGGATTCAGGCTGAGATGGGGTGTTCGTCGCCGGGCGTTCGGTTGTTGGGCTGTCCGCCTGTTGGCAGTTCGTTGGTGGGCATTCCGGAGCCAAGTTGTTCGCGTGCGAGAGTTTGATAGAGCGAGCATCGGGCGAGCAGTTCGTGATGCTGACCCTGATCGACGATTCGGCCCTGGTCCATGACGACGATGGTGTCGGCGGCGAGGACGGTGGAGAGCCGGTGGGCGACGATGAGACAGGTTCGGCCGGCAGCGGCGGCGGGCTTGGGGGCGCTGGCATGAGCCTGGCCGTGGCCGTGACCGTTGGCGGTGCCGGTGCTGGCGGGTTTGATGGCCGGGGCTGTGGTGGTTGATGAAGCACTCTCGGCGGCGTGCGAGTCGTTGACAAACTCGGCGATAGCCTCGGCGATTCGGGCTTCGCTCTCGGCGTCGATCATGCTTGTGGCTTCGTCGAGGATGAGGATGGCGGGGTTGCGCAGGATGGCGCGGGCGATGGCGAGCCGCTGGCGCTGCCCGCCCGAGAGTCCGGTGCC
>JBGSRG010000467.1:0-5061 GCA_041737685.1 Phycisphaerales bacterium
AGCGCGTGAGCGTGTTGGGGCCGATGGGACGGTCGGGGGCGGTGAGCAACTGTGTGAGCGTGTTGGCGGGAGCGGCGACGGAATCGATGAGTGCTGCGGAGTCGCCCGCGAGCGCAGCGTCGGCGTGGACGTACTGCACCACGGCTTCGACGGCGGCGCGAAGTTCACCCTCCTGCATCGAGGGCCACCAGTCGAGCAGCGACTGCATGCCCGAGTTGAAAGCCCCTTCGGCCGTGGCGGGGTCGGAGGCTCGCAGCGAAGAGGCGTCGCGCAATCGCTTGAGCATGAGCGAAGGATCAACAAAGGCTGAACGTTCGGTGTCGTCGGCGAGTGGAGCGGGCTTGCTCGCGAATGCCGCGTCGTCGCGTGCGTTGGGCGCTTTTGGGTTTGAGTTGGCGGGTGCGGTGCGTTGACGAGCGGGAGCGCTGGTGTTGTTGGAAGCAGTACCCGACGCGACAGTGCCTGTGTCGGGGCCTGTGAAGGATTGGCCCGGCGGGAGAGTACCTGCGACCGTGTTGTTGCCGATGCTGCCGGGGCCATTTGTACCGGTTCCACCTGCGCCCGTTCCACCTGCGCCAGCACCGGGTGCGCCGGCTTGGCCACGCGGCCAAACCAGCATGAGCGCAGAGAGGAACAGCAGAACAAGCAGCACGCCTGCGCCGCCGACGGCAAGAATGGCCATTCGCTCGCGGCGGTCGGAGCGCTGGTCGTCGGAGTGCCCAATGCTGGTGCGTGAAGCGCGATCATGGCCGGTGCGTCGCTCGGTCAACGCTGAGGTCACAGCAACGCCTCTTGAATCTATCGCTCGTTCGCTGTCGTCGCCCAAGAGGTTGCCGAGCAGCGCGTCTCGAATGATCGGGTCAGAGAGGTGCTGCGCTGCCTCGTGCAGCATGAGTCGCATCTCGTCGGCATCTCGACTCTGGCCCTCTGGGTGTCGCCGGAGTTGGTCGAGGCGCATCTGCAACGCGGTCTCAACCTGAACGTGGGTGCAGGCGTCGGGCGCGACAGCGAGCAATCCGAAAGCGCCGTGCTGCGCTGCGGATTCGCCCAGAAACTTGGTCACGAGTTCTCGCTTGCGACCGATCATCAGCCTGCCCCCCCCTTCTGAGGCTCGCTGGTTTGCGGCGGGGCGGCGTCAACTTTGGGCTGTGCGAGACGATTCTGGAGTTCTGTGAATCGCAAGCCCCACGGCTCTGGGCCCATGTCGGGGTAGAGCACGCGGTATTGCCGCAACTGTTCGCGTGCTCTGGTCGGATCAAACTCGGCGAGCAATCGCACGACGTTGAATCTCGCCTCGAACCACTCTGCAGAGCCGGTGGTCGCAAGCGTGAGCAGCGCGTTCCAGCACTCGGCTGCTCGCTCGGGCTTGCCGACCGCTTCTGCGAGTTCGGCGGTTCGGATCAGCGACTCGGCTGCACGCGGATAGACCTGGAGGATCGAGCCGTCGAGCCGCAACGCCAGATCGCGATGGGTGGAATCTCCGAGCGCTCGCCACGCTGCGGCGGCGGCTTCAGCCACGCTTGCATAGGCGCTAGCAATGGCCGGATCGGCCATGGCTCGCCTGGGATCGCCCAAGCGATCCAAGATGCGTACACCGAATCTGATGAGCAGAAGCGCGTCTTCGATCGATCTTGCCGACGGATCAGGCGCGCTGCGCCATCGCTGCAGCACACGCCGATAGATCAGCCTGCTGGAAGCATCGACAAAGTCGCCCACGCCGGCGGCGCCGGACATCGCTGCGAGTTCGTCCGCGCGTTCGATCGCGCCGGGCTCATCGTTCACGGCGAGTCGGATCTGCACGCGTCGGTAGGCGAGTTCGGCGTCGAGGGGGCCGAGATTGACTTCGTGCTGGGCCGCGACGGCCTCGATGCCGTCGAGCACTGCTTGCGCTCGGGCACCGTCGGGCGTTGCTACACCCAGCAGCGCATCGAGCAACTGCCGACCGATGACCACGATGCGCTCGGCGATGGGCTTGGCTTTGGCGGCGGTCTTGCGGTCGGCCAGTTCGCGTCGCTCGATCGCCACGACTTCGTCGGCGACTTCAGCGAACTTGAGCGCTGCGATTTCTCGCTCGTTGGCCGAGGCGGTGGTCCGTCGCATCTGGTCATAGAGCGTGCGGGCGAGTTGTCGGCGAGCGGCGGGATAGACGGGCGAATCTGGCGCTACCGATTCGAGCACGCGAGCGGCCTCTTGTTCGCTGACAAGGCCAGAGGCGATGCGCATGAGCAGCAGACGACCGGCTCTGGGCGAATCGGGGAAAGTCTGGAGGTAGAGCGCCGCGAGTTGATCGCGGCGAGATCGGGTGGCTTCGTCAGCGCCGACACGGCTTGAACCTTGCCCCTGTGTTGCACGATCAAGGCTGAGCACCGCGAGCCAGAGAGATTCTTCAGCGCCCGGCGAACCCTCGGCGTGCAGATCGAACGCGCGCCCGAAGGCATCGGCCGCACCGACCATGTTGCCCGAGAAGAAGAGCGCACGGCCGAGCATGGTTCTGGCTCTTGCCCGATCGGCGGGAAAGTCGACGGCGTCGCTCTGTACGTCGGTTCCGTTGAGCAGGCCCGCGGCGAGCCGGTAGACATTGGCCACGTCGCCGACGGTGGTTGGCTCGTCGGTCGGTTCGCCCGTGGCCTCGTGCATGTCTCGGGCGCGGTCATATTCGCGAACAGCGCGGACAAAGTTGACGATGAACCCGGTGTCGCCCATGGGCGTTGTGCCGAATCGATCGACGAGGTCCATGACGTGAGCTACCTCGCCGCGACCGACGAGATCCCCGAGGGCGATACGCGCGAGCGACTCGGTGGTTTGCTGAGAGACGCCCTTGCCCGCGTCGAGAGCCAGTACGGCGAGCAGCCTCGCGTCCCAGATCGAGAGGGGCTGAACGTCGGCCCCGCCGCCAGCGCGGTCGGAGTTGCGGGCCCTTCGTACGAGTCGCTCCAGATCGGCCCAACGCTTGGCGACGGCGAGCACGATCATACGGCGCGAGAACAACTGGTCTTTGACGGCGGACGGCACTTCCTCAGAAGTTTCGAGCGCGTCGAGCCAGCGGATGGCCTCGACGTCGCTGCCCCGGAGCGAGGCGGAAAGCCCCGCGCCCATCGCCGAGCGAGCGACGTGCTCGTACCTGAAGAGATTGGGCGTGACTTTCTCGAGGAGCGCGGGCCGGTTGTTGGGGTTGTTGAGCAGCCAGCCGAAACTTTTGAGCGCGTCGAGCGCTGCGGGCTGCGAGTCGGTGAGCATGGCGATGTAGTAGTTGCACCAGCCGGCGTAATAGAAAGCCAGAGACCGAAGGCGTCGGGCTTCGGAGAGATCGTCCCGGAGTTCTTCGGTGTCGTTGCCGCTCTCTTCGATTCGTTCGAGGGATTCGACGCGGCGGTGGATTCTCGCCGCGATCTCGCGGAACTGTGGCTCGAGACTCTTGAGCGTGGCGTCGGCCTGAGCGAGTTCTTCGGGGCCGTTGAGGCGCAGACGGAAGCGTTCGGCGCTTTCTTCAGCCCGCAGGTAGATGACTTTGGCGAGGTTCAATCGCAACTCGAAGCCGTCGGCCTCGGGCACAGATTTGAGCAGGTCGTGGCTACGTGTCTCCCAGACGACACGGGCCTCTTGGGTTTTGGCGGCCGAGAGCAGTTCAACGTACAACCTGGCCAACCGCTCAGCAAGCGCGACGCGTTCGTCGCGGGGCACAAGATCGAGCCGCGTCAACAGCACGTCGGCCCGGAGTGCGTTGAGACTGAGGTGTTCGAGATAGCCCTCGACTTCTGCGTCCGATCGTTTGCGCCGGTCGAGTTCATCCGGGCTCTGAGCGAGCAGCGAAACGGGCAGCAAGGCGGGCAAAGCCAGCACAGCGAAGAGCCATAGGCGTAGGCACAGCAGCGCGAGCGTGGTGCGCGTTGGCCGCGGTGAGATGATTGCTCGGCGGTGCATTTACCGGTCAACCTCAGTGTCAGCCGCATTGACCCCGCCACTCACTTCGGCCCCGCCCGCTGCGCTTGACCCCTTCGCTCGCAAGGGTTGTGATTGAGTCGCGAGTTGGAAAGCCCATGACACGGCGGGATGATCTGGGTGGGCGCGGGCCAGTTCGGCCCGCAAGATTTGGGCGGAGGCGGAGTCTCCAAGTCGGTCCATCGCGGCCGCGGCCTCGGCGAGTGAAACGGCGGCGAGATAGTGCGTCTGTCGTGAGAAACGCGCGGGCACGTGCAAAAGTTGAATCACACCGGAACGTACGAGCGCGTCGTCGCTCTCGTTCACGAGTGAGCGCCCAAGCCCAGCGCGGCACCAGGCCTCGACCCAAGCAGGCGTGGAGTCGCGGTCGATGCGTGCTGCGAGCGCTGACCTTGCGGCGAGACGGTCGGGGCCACTGGAGATGCGAGCCGTGACGATGTCTCGCACAAGTCGCAGCGATTCTGGACCTGTGTCGGTGCTGCGGCCGAGGATGGAGGCGGGAAGGGAAGACGCTTGGTCGGAAGCACCAGAGGTTGCTGATCCTGGAATCGACGAGGGCGAAGCGGACCGAGCCGATGAAGCCTCGAACTTGATGGCGGCGATGTACCAGTTGATGAGTTCTTCGGCGGCGCTCGCGTTCACGGCGGTGCGCTCTGGGGACTGAGCTTGGGCAAATGCGACGAGGGCCGGTTCTGGAACAAAGACCGGCGGCAGATCGGGGCAGAGTCCCCATCGCTCGTCGATTACGGCGCCCAACCCGAGCGTGCCGCCGAGCCACTCAGGGCCGGTGGTAGCGACGCCGACGACGCCTCGGGAACGGCCATCTCGAGAACCGGCGGGTGCTTGGGCCGTTGCGCGTAGCCAGACGAAATACGCGCGGATGGCTGCGGTCTGTGCGCCCCGGTTCATGCGGCAGTGGAGGGCAGCGCTTGCGACCATTGCCTGGGTTGGTCCGAGCTGGTCTGGCTCGCCGGTGGGGCGAGCATTGGCGGCCTGTGGTCGAGCCGACCGTGCTTCGATCGCGGCCATCGCCCGCTCGATGATGGGTTCAGCGCCGGGCCAATCTCCGCGCTCCAGACGCTCTCGGGCGCGCCACAGGTCAACGACCAGTTCGCTTGGCAC
>JBGSRG010000480.1:0-4546 GCA_041737685.1 Phycisphaerales bacterium
GGGCGACCTCGCGCCCGCCCACCCGCCAGCACGCGCTGCATCCACTTCTTCGCACGGGTCCAAGGCTCACGCCAAGCCCGCCGCGAAAGACGGCCACGGCACTGACAGTCATGGCAAGAACGACGGGCACGCTAAGGACGACGGCCATGGCAGCGCCAAAAAGCCCGCTGAAAAGTCGAAGGCTAGCTCCAAGTCCAGCTCCAAATCGAGCAGGAAGTCCAAGACCAGCGCCAAGAAGGACGATCACGGCGGCGACTCGCACGGCGGCGGTCACTAACACCAACCGCCCACGCTCGCGGTCCCGAACGCGGAGTGTCAAACGCTCGGGCTGATCGACCCCGTCGCATCCCGTACACTTGCGGCCAATGACCCGGCTCGCCGCTCGCAACCCTTCGCCAAGCCCGCGCACGCCGCGTCTGCCCAGACACGCCGGCTCGTACGCGCTATTGGCTGTGCTGCTGGCGCTGCTGAGCGCCTTGCTGCTTTATCCGGTGCTGCTCACCGTCTCGGGCGCGTTTGTGTCGCCGATCGACGGCTCTTTCACGTTTCTCAACCTGCGCTTGGTCTTTGAGGATCCCTCCACGCTTCGCGGCCTGACCAACTCGCTGATGGTGGCCAGCACCACCACCCTGCTCACGATTGTCATCGCGCTCCCGCTCGCCTTTTGCGCTGCGAAGTTCGCCTTCCCGCTCAAGACCGCGCTGGGCGCGCTCATCCTTGTGCCGCTCATTCTGCCCCCATTCGTCGGGGCCATCGGCATGCAAGCGCTGCTCGGGCGCGAGGGCACCATCAACACGCTCCTCGCTATGCTCTTTGGTGATTCGGCACGCTACGACTTCCTGGGCAACGCCAAGTTTTTCGGCGTGGTGCTGATGCAGGCGCTCGCGCTCTACCCCATCATCTATCTCAACGCCACCGCCGCGCTGGCCAATCTTGATCCGGCGCTCGAAGAGGCCGCCGAGAATCTGGGCGCCGGACCCTTCCGACGCTTCTTCACGATCACACTGCCGCTCATCCGCCCCGGCCTCTTTGCGGGCGGCACGATTGTCTTCATCTGGTCGTTCACCGAACTGGGCACGCCGCTGGTCTTTGATTACTCCTACGTCACGCCCGTGCAGATCTTCAACGGCCTCAAAGAAGTAGAGACCAGCGCCACGCCCTATGCGCTCACGGTGGTCATGCTCTTCACCGCCATCATCATCTACATCTTCGGCCGCTCGATCTTTGGCGGGCGGGCACACGCCATGTACGCCAAGGCCTCTCGCGCTGGCGGCGAGAAGCGGCTTGTCGGCCTCAGAGCCTGGCTGGTCACGCTCGCGTTCGTGCTCGTCACGGGCATCGCGCTCTTGCCTCACATGGGCGTCATTCTCACGGCCCTCACCGCGCCCGGCCGCTGGTATCAAACGGTGCTGCCCGAGGCCCTCACGCTCTCCCACTTCGAGATTGCACTCTCTCACCCAGACGCCGTGGGCAGCGTCAAAAACTCGCTCAAACTCTCCGTCTCGGCGGTGGTGCTCAATCTGTTCTTCGGCATCCTGGTCGGCTATCTGCTGGTGCGGACAAAGATCCGCGGCCGGTCCATCCTCGACGCGCTGTGCATGTTGCCGCTGGCCGTGCCGGGCTTGGTCATGGCGTTTGGATACGTGGCGATGAGTCTGAAGTGGCCCTTTGGCAAGGGCAACCCGCTCGAGTTCATCAGCGTCTTTGGCGCAAACCCCAACCCCATCCCGCTGCTCATCGCGGCCTACGCCGTGCGCCGATTGCCCTACATCGTGCGTGCCACCGTCGCTGGTCTCGAACAAACCTCGGGCGAACTGGAAGAGGCGGCGATGAACCTCGGTGCCTCACGCATCACCGCGGTGCGCAAGATCATCCTGCCGCTGATCGCGGCGAACCTGATCGCCGGTGCCCTGCTGGCCTTCAGTTTCTCGATGCTCGAAGTCAGCGATTCGCTGATCTTGGCGCAGGTGCCTTCAGACTACCCCGTCACCAAGGCGATCTTCAGCTTCCTCAATCGCATGGGCGATGGGCCATATGTAGCAAGCGCGATGGGCGTGTGGGGAATGGCGTTGCTCACCGTTACGCTTGTGGGCGCTTCGATCCTTCTAGGCAAGAAACTGGGCTCGATCTTCCGGGTCTGAGCGCGCTTCGCCGCCTCCCCACAGCCACCCCCCCCGCTCTTGCTGCTTTGCCGCCTCGCGCTGCCTCGTCTTCTTTGCCGCTTTGCCCATTTGCTGCTTCGCAGCTCTCTCACACCACCACCATGACCTCCTCCAGCGGCTTCTTGGTGATCACCGGCACCGTCGCGTCGCTCGCCGGATAGCCCACAGGCAAGAGCAAAAAAGGCCGCTCGTGCTCGGGTCGATTCAGCACCTTGCTGAGGAACCCCATGGGGCTCGGCGTGTGCGTCAGCGTCACAAGCCCCGCGGCGTGAATCGCCGAGATCAAAAACCCGCACGCGATGCCCACGCTCTCGTTCAGGTAGTACACCTGCCCCCCGTCATCGTCCTTGGCCAACTTGAAGACGATGATGAGCCACGGCGCGACGTCCAGAAACGGCTTGCTCGAGTCGGTGCCCAGCGGCGCAAGATCGGCCAGCCACTCTGGCGTTGCCCGCCTGGAATAGAACTCGCGTTCCTCCTCTTCTGCCGCGGCGCGAATCTGGCTCTTGACCTGCGCGCTCTGCACGCACACAAACCGCCAGGGCTGCTTGTTGGCGCCGCTGGGTGCGGTGCCGGCGGTGCGCACCACCCACTCAATGGTTTCACGGCTGACGGGCGTGTCGGCGAAGAAGCGGCAACTGCGGCGCAACTTCATCAACTCGTAGTGCTGTTTCGCGGCGGTCTCGGGGGTCTGGCCCGCCGCTAGACAGTGCGGAACCAGCAGAACGTGGGGATGGGGCTGCGGCAGCCCGGTTGCCCCGGCAGCAACAGCGCCAGAAGCGCGAGAAGCGACAGCATGTTGCGGCGTCTCAGAAGTTGGAGGAGTCGGGTCGGCGGGAGGTATCGTCATGGCAGCATCATGGAGGCCACAGACCGCAGAGTCGAGTCGGGGCGGCTTGCACTGCCCGCCAAGCCCTTCGCAAAGGCTCCCCTACCATCCGCTCCCGATTCCCCTTAGGACGTTGCCATGCCCCCCGATCAGCCCGATTCCAACCTCGATTCCAGCCCAGCCTCCGGCCCCATTTCCGGTCCGGTCGTGGCCGCTTCTGCCGCTGTATCCGCCGGCTCGCTTGGGCCAAACGCCCCCAAGTCGATGGACGCCATCATGGCGCTCTGCAAGCGCCGGGGCTTCATCTACCAGGCCAGCGAGATCTACGGCGGCATCAACGGCTTCTGGGACTACGGCCCGCTTGGCGCCCAACTCAAGAAGAACCTACGCGACGCCTGGTGGCAGGACATGATCATGAACCCGTGCTGGGGGCGGAGCGGGCCGGGCGGGCAGCGCGTGCGGTGCGTGCCGGTCGAGACGTGCATCATCCAGCACCCCAAGGTGTGGGAGGCCAGCGGGCACATCGGCGGGTTCAACGACCCAATGGTGGACGACAAAGAGACCAAGCAGCGGTTTCGGGCGGATCAGCTAGTGGGTCTGTATCTGTGTGGCGATACGCCTGCGCTGGGCAGAATGCTGGAGCGGGTGTCGACGCTGTTACCAAGCGTGACGCTCATCGCATCAACGCCAGGCGAGGCGTATCGGACCCTGATGTCGGATAAGAAGCTGCAGAAGTTGTGGAACATTCGCGAGATCAGTCCAGTTAGTTCGTCTGAGCCCGATGCTCCGCTTGCAGTGCAAGCAGTGATAGGAAGTCTGCTCAGTATCTTCACAATCGAACCCGTAACCAGCCGTGAACTTATGGAGCATGCCGCGCAGGTTCCTTCTCCCTTCACAGGTAAAAAGGGCTCACTCACCGAACCCCGCCAATTCAACCTCATGTTCCACACGTACACGGGCGCCACCGCGACCGAGGACGACAAGGTGTACATGCGCCCCGAAACCGCACAGGGCGTCTTCGTCCAGTTCAAGAACGTCGTCGACACCACCCGCGTCAAGCTCCCCTTCGGGATCGGCAACACCGGCCGCTCGTTCCGCAACGAGGTCACGCCGCGAAACTTCACCTTCCGCTCGCGTGAGTTTGAACAGGCCGAGCTGGAGTTCTTCTGCCACCCGAGCGAGAGCGTCGAGTGGTACCAGTTCTGGCGCGACTTCCGCATGGAGTGGTGGAAGTCGATCGGTCTCGCCGGCGAGAACCTCATCCTGCGCGAGCACGAGAAGGACGAACTGAGCCACTACTCGCAGGGTACCAGCGACGTGGAGTATCGCTTCCCCTTCACCGCGCCCGGCTACGGCGAACTCGAAGGCAACGCCCACCGCGGCGACTACGACCTGACGCAGCACCAGAAGGTCAGCAAGAACAAGATGGAGTACTTCGACGCCTCGCGAGGCGAGCTTGCGCCAAACGGTCAGCCCAAGGGCGAGTGGTACATGCCGCACTGCATCGAGCCCGCGGCGGGGCTTGACCGCGGGGCCCTGGCGCTCATCTGCGAGG
>JBGSRG010000482.1:0-1824 GCA_041737685.1 Phycisphaerales bacterium
GTCATCGTCTGGGGGTGCAGGGCGATCAGCGAGAACGCCGCTGCGCACAGGATGCTCGCCACGCCCAATCGGCGCAGGCCCATGCCACACGCCCACGCTGCGGCAAGCCCAACCAGTTCGATACCGATGCGCAGAGGAAAGCCCAGCATGGTGCAGAGCGTCATGAAGAGCGGATAACCCGGCTGGCGGCTGAAGCCATACGTCGTGTAGGTGTTACCCCAATAGCCACCCGAAGCGATGTAGGTGTAGGTGACGTCGTCAGCGCTGAAAGTGGCAACTTCCTGTTGCGATACGAGCACCAGTCGAAGCAGCACGATCCCCGCCATGAACATGACCGCAAGGCTTGACAGCCGCGGGATCAGCACGCTCTGCGTTCGGATAATGGGTGGCGCAGAGACGACGGCGCAATCATGCTCGCTTACGGGACGCTCGAAAACGAAAAGGTTGTTCAGGCCGAGCTGAAAGCGCTCGGCCACCACGGTGCGAAAGCCCACCGCCTCAAAGATCGCCGGTGTGCTGCGGCTCTCAAACCCGTGATGCTCCTCGAGCGACATGCCATCGATCAGACGCAGCCGTGTGAGCGCTGACAAAATCAGATCGACCTTCGGGTCTGGCACCGTAATCACCACTCGCCCGCCGGGAGTGAGCAGCTCAAAGCACGCCCGCGCCAGAGCCGGCGCGTCCGGAACATGCTCAAGCACCGCGAGCAGCGTGATCCGATCGAACGGCCGACCACCCGCACCGTGTGCGCCCAAGCCGTTGGTTACCGGTCCGGTGTCGATGCCCGGAACCACGCCACGCAAGACCCGGATGTTGCCTAGTTCGGTCGGCTCAGCGAGCGGATCGACTCCGACTGCCTCGGCGACGCCCGGCGAGACGGCTTGCAGCAGCGTTCGATCCAGACAGCCAATGTCGAGCACGCGCGCTGCAGGGTGCGTTCGTACGTGAGGCAGGGCCGTGCGGATGCGCCAGTCGCGCAAGAAGCGGTCGAGCCATCGCACGGGGGCTTACTCCTGAACGATGCGCCGCATGCGAAACATCGCGGCCAGCAGAGAAATGAGCAGCGTCTGCGCGCCAAGCGCAATCCCCGTAGCACCGATGATCATCGGTCGCAACGTCTGCCGCGTTTCCAACGGTCCGAAGCCCGCGCTCGCCCACTCGGCAAGCACCGCGACGATAGGAACCAGCCCCAACGCGCACAACAGTCCGCCCGCGATCAGGCCGTTCTCAAAGGTGAGATACCGAACCCATCGGTCCAGTTTGTGCGACGGCGGACCGATCTCGCCGGCCAATCCAAACGCACGCATGAGCAACGCCGTGCCCACCCACTGGCTGCCGACCAGCACCGCAAGGCTCGCGGCGACCAGCGTGTGAACATCAAAGGCGACGCCCGAAACGACCAACGGTCCGAACGCCACGAGCGACCCGAGAATCAGACCAAGCACCAACAGTGCCAGACCCGGTACGAACAGGGTCCACCTCGGGCTGAGGCAGAGCATGAATCGAAGATGTCGCCAGCCGTCGCGCCACGGCCGCAAGTGCGGCGGCCGATCGCGTCCGTCCTTATGCAGCGTGATGGGAACCTGCGTGATTCGCATTCGATGCAACGTTGCCTTGATGACGATCTCGCTGGCGAACTCCATGCCCGGCGTGCGCACGGCCAACCGGTCGAAAGCGCTTCGCCGAAAGCCGCGCAGCCCGCAGTGAAAGTCGCGCACCGGGCAATCAAACAGCACCCGTCCCACCCAACTCAGAACCGGGTTGCCAAGGTATCGATTCTTGAAGGGCATGGCTCCGGGTTTGATCCCTCCGCCGCCATCAAAG
>JBGSRG010000483.1:0-3197 GCA_041737685.1 Phycisphaerales bacterium
CCGGGTGGTTGCAGATCTGCTTGAGCGCGGTGAGGAGCTTGAGCACCAGCCCTCGACGCGCGATGCCCTCCGCCCGCTCACCCACCTCACCCCGCCAGGCCAGTTCGCTCATCCACGCGCCGCAAGCGCTCGACACGCCCACACCCCCGTCCCACACGCCAAACGTGCGAGCCAGATCACGGTAATACCCCACGTCGGTGTGCGCCACCGCGATCATGCGAACACGCTCGCCCATCTCTCTGTCGCGCGTCGCGCTCCGCACCTGCACCGCCGCCATATAGCACGCATCGTTGTAGTTCGGCAGCACAATCTGCGGCTCCATCCGCTCGATCGACTCGCGGATCACTTCCACTCGCTCATGCCCATCGGCCATAGGGTCCAGCACGCACACACTCGTCAGCGCTGGGTCAATCTCAAACCCCCGCGCCCCGCCACTCGACAGCACCTCCGGCGAGCCGAGCACCAACAGCGTCCGCACGTCATAGCCCAATTCCGGCCGGCGCGCAAACTCGCCCGCCATTCGCACCGCCCAACTCGTCACGCCGCCAACGGGCGTTCCTTCGGCGTTCACCACATTCACCACACGCCTGCGCCCAGCTCCAAGCCGTGGCACCGCTCTGCCCACCCGTGCAACCACCGGAATGGCTCTGCCCTTGTCTCTGTCTTTGGTGGCACAGACTTCCCGCCTGTGCTTCTCCCTTTCCGCTCCATTCCACCAATAGTTCGGCTCAGCAATCCCCGCCCGCCCCTCGGTTCCGCCTCTCTGTTCCCCAGCCAAAGTTCCCAGTTCCCGCCCGCCCACCACAAGCCCCACCAGCACCCTCGCCACACGCTCCGCACTTGCGCCCCTTCGCCCGTCCGCCCCCGCCCACATGCCCCGCAAGATTTCCAACTGCTCCCCAATCGCTCCCTCTTCCGCGCCCAGCATCGGCCTCACAAGTTCGCGCTCAAGCACCTCCGGCTCGGCCGACTCACTCATCCACAGCGCACGCTGCCACAGTTCGCCGTTTGCTGCGCCGTGGGGATGCAACAGCCCAACCAGACGACCCGCCAGCATCGCCTCCACTAAGAGCGTGCTCACGCCGCAGATCACCCAGCGTGACCTCGCCAAGCACGCATTCAGAGAATCGTGCGTGTTCGTCACACCCAGCACGCCATCCAACCCGTCCGTCAGCCGCCACAGCACGCGATCGCTCATCCCCGCACGCGACATCGCACCTTTCACACCCTCGAGCGCTGCGCGAACCCGCTCCCACTCCGCCTGATCGAATGCGGGCCGCTTCGCCGTCGCAATCAGTACCATGCCGCGCTCTCGCGTGGGCAGACTCCATCCCTGTGTCTCATTCCCCGATCCGCCCTCCGCCACCGCGTCCAATCGCGGCAGCCCCGTCGCCACACTCTCGTTCCCCCAGCCTCTCAATCTCGCAGCATCGTCGGGTCCACACGTGCACACCACATCCACCGGCGCAGGCCTCAGAAACCCAGGCTCCACCCACGGATTCGCAAACGTGTTGCGATACTCAACAATCCCATCCATCAGCAACGCTGTGCGAACCGTCTCGCCAGCGATCCGTTCGGCCGATTCCCCCCGTGCCATCTCCGCCCGTCGCAGCGCATAGCGAGCCAGCGGCGACTCAGTGTCCTTCACCGCCACCACCACCCGCCGCTCACACCGCGACGCTTCGCGCAGCAGTTGCGACAAATCGCCCACCGACCGCTCGCTGAACCGCCGACACTCCACGCCCCCGACCAGCCCGCCTGCCCCGTTCAGCCGCTCAATCGCCCGCGCCACTCCCGCAAAGTGGTCAGCCTCGTCCGCGTTCTGAACCAGCGCCACCACCCCCACCTGCTGCCCTGCTGCGGCACTTTCCGGGCAGGTACTCGCCTCGGTCCCCTCACAGGCCCGATCCGCAGTCCCGGCTCTACAGCGCTCTCTTTGCTGTCGTTCCATATCTGTCCAGATCGACCAAGCCCGCACGCCCCAGACACAAGATTCACCCGCGCCCATTCCGCCCTCCCGACCCACCAAGCCCACCCCTGCAGCCATTGCCACAAACCGGCCGAAATACAGCCGTGCCCGAATCCTCAAAACACACGATCACCAGCGACGGATCTCCCGTCCCACCCATACTCATCTCGCTGCCCAACGGCCTCGACCTCGGCGGCGTAACCACCTGGGCCGTCCGCCTTGCCATATCGCTCGCCAATCGCGGCCACGCCACGGCCCTCGTCCTCCACCCCATCCCCACCGGCCATACCCCCGCGCCCTCCGCCCTTGTGGCACCTCTCCTCCACCACCCGCGAATCACCCTCATCGACGCCGCGCACCCGTCGCTGCCCCCGCTCCACGCCGCCACGGGCGACCTCTCGCCCTGGCTCTCCATCTACCGCCAGACCGTCGAGCGACTCGCCTTCATCCACCGCTCGCCCGTCGTCTACTTCCCCAACATCCTCGGCGACAGTTACGGCCTCGGCGCGGCCATCTCCGCCACGCTCCCCGAGTGCATTCGGATCATCGCCTGGCAGCACACCGACTCAGACTACGACTCGGCCCTGATTGATCGATACGCCGCGTGCCTCGCGGGTATCGTGGCGATCAATCCCGCCCATCGCGACCGTCTGAATCGCCGCTACAACACCGACAACGCTCTCTCCGACCGAATCCAGTGCATCCCGCACGGTGTCGACGTTCCACCCTCCCCGCCACCAGCACGCCCAGCACGTCCGCCCCACGCAATCCGGCCCATTCATCTGCTCTACACCGGCCGCATCGAGCACCGCCAGAAGCGCATCAACGCCCTGGCCTATCTCAGCGACGAGCTCGACCGCCGTGCTGTCCCACACCGCATCACCGTCGTCGGCGACGGCCCCGCTTCTGCCGATTTCCAGCGTCTGTGCGTCGAGCGTCCAAGCCTCGAACTTCTGCCCGCCCGCGCACCATCCGAACTCGTCGAGTTGTATCAGCGAGCAGACGCCTTCGTGCTTCCTTCTCGCTACGAGGGTCTCTGCATTTCCCGCATCGAGGCCGCCGCGCACGGCTGCGTGCCGATCATCACTCACGACCGCTCAGGCGCAGCCGACGGCCTGGTCGACGGCGACTCGGCGGTCTTTGTTGCCGCCGCGTCCGACGACGACGAAGCAACCGTCGCCCGCCACTTGGCCGACTCGGTCCAGCGCTTCCTCACTCTCGACGCGCC
>JBGSRG010000184.1:0-20130 GCA_041737685.1 Phycisphaerales bacterium
CGGTGTCGGCGGCGCGCAGCGCGGCCCAGGCGGCGTTGCCCGAGGCTACGACCTCGAAACCGAGGTCGAACTCTCGCTCGAAGAGGTGCTCGCGGGTGTTGACAAAGACGTTGAGTTCACACGGCTCGATCTGTGCGAGACGTGCTCCGGCTCCGGTGCCAAGCCGGGCACCAAGCCCAAGCCGTGTGCAACCTGCGGCGGCCAAGGCAAGGTTCAGCAAACCGGGCTTGGCGGCATGTTCCGCATGGTCACCGTCTGCCCCTCGTGCGCTGGGCGTGGTCAGGTCGTCACAGAGTTCTGCGAAGGCTGCCGAGGCAAGGGTCGAACGCCCAAGAAGCGCAAGATCGCGGTGCGCATACCTCCGGGCATTCAAGATGGCCAAGCGGTGCGTGTTCGAGGCGAGGGCGAGCCACCGCCGGTGGGCGCGGGCGACGTGCAAGGCCAGCGTGGCGATCTCCACGTCGTGGCACGAGTCGGCGAGCACAAACTCTTCAACCGCGATGGCGACCACCTCGTGATCGAGATGCCTATCACGTTTACGCAGGCCGCGCTCGGCGCAGACGTTGAACTCAAGACGCTAGACGGCTCGCACAAACTGCACATTCCCAAGGGCACCCAGCACGGCACAATGTTCAAGGTCTCGGGTGAGGGCTTGCCCAATCTACGCTCGGGCCGCCGCGGCGATCTGGCCGTGTTCGCGAAGGTCGAAATCCCGCGTAAACTCACCTCGCAGCAGGAGAAGCTGTTGCGAGAGTTCGCGGCTTCGGAGCACGTAGACGTTTCACCTGAGAATCAAGGGTTCTGGCGAACGATCAAGGAAGCATTCGGCGGTTCTGGAACGGCTTCGGACGACTCTCGCCAAGATGCAGACGAGCGGCAGTCCGCAGGGCAGAGCGAGGGCTCGAAGAGCACCAAGGCCGGGAAGTATCAGCGAAAGCCTCGATAGGGCGAGTGTCGCAGGACACGACAGAGCTTCACTCACTCACAGCATCACCTGCTGAACATCAGACGGGAAAGCCTGAGGGGAAACAATGTTTGGACGAAGAGCCGACGACCGCGCACCAAAAGACCAGGACTCCGACGGTTCCATGAGCGCTTCAGATCAGCACGCCGACGATAGTGACGCCCACGATGCCGTCGAGGGCGCGGACATGGGCGATCCGCACGCGGTGCGGGCACTGGTTGATGCCCTTGCGGCAGAGCGAGAGGAGTTCAAGGACAAGTGGCTGCGCGCCATGGCGGAGTATCAGAACTACCAGCGCCGCGCCCTGCAGAACGAGATCGAGGCCAAGCGACAGGGCATCACGGGCGTATTGATGAGCATCGTTCCGGTGCTCGACGCCTTTGATATGGCGTCGAGTTCAGCGGGCGGTGACGCGCATGCTTCGGCCGCCACACTCGAGGGCGTTCGGGTGATTCATCAGACGCTCCTTACGGCGCTCAGCGCTCACGGCGTCAGCGTGATTCATCCCCAGCCCAACGACGAGTTCGACCCCAACCTTCACTCGGGGATCATGGAGCGGGCCGTTGAAGGTGTGGAGCCCGGTCGGGTCAGCATGTGCGTGCAGGTCGGGTATCAACTGGGCGACCGCGCAGGCGATCGTGTGATCCGCTCGGCGAAGGTCGCCATCGCGCCCGCCGCGTGATTCGCACAACGGGCCAAACCTTCCTTTTCCGCAGCGGACCGAACCGATTTGAACGGACTTTCCGTTGAACGATCGGCATCACAATTTGTCGTCAGAGTCAGCGCGAGAGCCAGCACATGCCAACCTACGAGTATCTCTGCAAATCCTGCGGCAAACTCAGCGAGATTTTCCACTCAATGAGCGCCAAGAACGTGCGAAAGTGCCCCGAATGCGGCAAGAGTACGCTCGAAAAGCAGATCGGCATCGGCGCAGCAGTCATGTTCAAAGGCTCGGGCTTCTATCAGACCGATTATCGCAGCGAGTCGTACCGCAAGTCGGCCGAAGCCGATGCCAAGTCTTCTGCACCCTCCAGCGGCGAGAACACCGCCGTGGCCAAGCCGAGCGAAGCAACGGCAAAGAGTGACACAAAGAGCGGTGATGGTGCCGGACCGGCTGGCAAGAGCGAACCGAAGTCAGACGCTGCCAAACCCCCGGAATCGCCCGCAAAAGTTGGTTCGACAAAGTCCAACTCCGAGAAGCGGTCCACGCCGCGCTCGAGTGGTCGAACCTCCAAGCCGAGCGGCAGAGCCAAACGCTGATCGAGCGTGTCGAGGGCAATCAACGCCAACTTCGCCACTTGCGCTCACACTGCCCAACGCTCCCAATCGTCCGCACTCGCGTCGGACAGGTTCCCTTGCGCATCAGATAAGCTCCTGATCTACCAGGCCGCAACTGCGGCGCGATCCCGCGTTGCAACTCCGCAGCCTTCGCGCGAAGAATCGGCGCGAACGTGTCATTCACGCCGCGCCGATCGTTGTTTCACAGGTGATCCGCGGAGTTCGATCAGCGGCCAATCGCGAACGATGCGCCAATCATCTCGTCCAGTCGAGCGATCTGATCCTTCAGTTTGCCAGCATCGGTGATCGCCGCACCAACGCTCCGGCCCGCGGCCTGAACGTTCGCCTCCGACATGTCATTGATCAGCGACTTTTCGATGCCGTTGAGCGAGTTCACGAGGCTTGTGAAGTCGCGCCGTGCCGACGCGAAGTGCCCGAGCGCGATGTTTCGGTTGGTTTCGCTGCCAGCGATCTTTGCGTCCATCGCCGAACGCATCGCGGGGTCGGTCCGGTCAGACTCGCGCATCCACTGCCGGAAGTACTCAGAACTGTTGCGATTGGCTTTCTCATACTCCAACGCGACCATATTGGCACGAGAGCGCATCGCGGCGAGGTCCTTCTGAAACTCGCGGAAGTCATCGGCCCGGCGCGCATTCTGGCCCGTGGTCGTCGCCACCAGACGGTCCATCGTGGAGTCGATCAACGCGGGCATCTGATCCAACTGCTTCTGAAAGTCGCCAACCGACTTGACCGTCGCCGCAGCGGCCTTGTCCGTCTTTGACTGACAACCAGCGCTCAGGCTCAGCGCAGACGCCGCGATGATCGCGACAACGCCGACCCGAACCAGACAACGTGAAAGCGTGCGGTGTGACATGCTCCGACTCCGTGTGGGAAGTAGACCGTTCAGAGAACGTACAACGCAGACGTGCGTCGCACAGCACTGAAGTAGATCGTCTCACACGCCCTTTGTCAAGTCACCGACAGCGCAGAAGCCCGGATCGACTCCCAAACTGACAATCAGGCAGTTCCGTGCGTAAGAAGCATTCCAGACCCGTCTCCATTTGCCGCTTGCCATCCGTTGCCAGAACATCAACCGACGCAGGCCGACAATCCGGGTCGATCAGCACGAACGATCCGAGAGGTGGTGGACCCAGTTGCGCACGGGTTCCTCCTCCGGTAGTGTCTGCAGCGAAATGCTCGTGCGATACTGCCCCTCGCCGTCATACTCGCTCTTGCTCACAACCCCGAACAAGGGAACCGGTCGGTCATCAACAAGGTGTACCGCCGCGACGATCCGCCGGCCCTCGTAGCACAGCCGCCGGCTCTTAAACGTCAGCGACGATCGGCTCAGTTCGATCCCACGTCCTGCCCACGACATTCCCGGCCGGTGCCGGTCGTCCAGTTCGGCCAAGTCCAAATCCGCCCGAAACGGAAAGTTCGATTTGGTCTGCCCAGCGCCACTCGCCGGGGCGGCCGCAGCGACGCGGCTTCCGATCGGTCGAAAGCTCTCAACCGGCGACGTTGGCACGCAAAACGCTCCTAGTACGGGTGCAGTTCGGGCAGGCGAACCCCGATGCGCCATCAAGAGCAGCCATCGGTTCACCGCAAGCATCGAACATCGCCCCGCCGGGCTCGACCAACTCGTGAAGGTGGGAACAGTGCACTGCCCGCACATTTGATACAAGCCGCAAGCGGGGGCCTTCCCGCCGCAGCCCCCACCTTGTCAGGCCCTCGCACCGCCCCTTAAAGACTTGTCGGACGTACGTCGCGAACCCGTCTGCGGGGTGATTCTGGCCGCCCGACGCGCTCCTCGGCACACCCTTCGTACCATCACCCGTGCCCGAACTCATCGCGGTTGTCTGCACCCACACCTCGCGAAGTCTGCGTCGAACGCTCTTGGGATTGCTGACCCAGCAGCGACGAGCCGACCGCGTCGTCGTGTCAACCGACGGCATCGTCCCCGAAGCCGCGGCGGAGATTCAGTCATGCGCCGATGAGTGGAACATGCCCATCACGCTGGTTGAGCGTGCCCACGCCGGCATCGCCCGATCGGGTCAGGTTCGCAACAACGCTCTGCGCGGTCTTGATCTCGACGCGATGAACTCGGGCGAGAACCGGCCTTCGCCCGACGCTCGGCTGGTGTTCTTCGATGGCGACATGTTCGCCACGCCGACCGTGCTCGCTGCGCACGATCGAGCTCTCGCCGCGAGCGATGCCACGATCGCTTGGCGAGTAGACCTGACCGCCCAACAGACCGAAGTCTTCGACGAGCGTGCAACGATGCGTGGAGAACCTCCGATTCTGTTGACGCGTGAGCAGCGGGTTGGACTCGTGCGTCAGCACAATCGCGTCGCAAAGTATGCCACCCTGCGTTCGGTGGGTCTGCACCGGCTCGGGCTCATCAAGCCCCACAAGCCGACGATTCTCGGTGCCAACTTCGGCATCTCGCTCCGAGCCATGCGAGCGATCAACGGTTTCGACGAGCGCTTCGAGGGATATGGCCAAGAGGACGACGATCTTGCGCGTCGCTTGCACCTTGCTGGATTTCGCTGCGCCGTGATTATCCGCGACTGTCTGAACTTGCACCTTTGGCACCCCACTCGCGCCCCCATCGACTGGAAAACCTCACCCACCGTCGCCATGCTGCACCAGCCGTGCGAGTCTCGATGCGTTGAGGGCCTCGATGCTGCTCGGGCTCAGTCCGAACTGCGAGTGCATCAGTTCGGTCCTTGCCAGCGTGAATCTTCGGCGCCGCGGGCGGTCAACACCGCTTCGGCTGGTACCATCCGGGCATGAACGCCGATCGACACGCCAAGCCCACTTCCATCGCGCCCACACCCGACTCCGACTACGTCTCCATCTCCCGCCGGCTCGTTCACAAGGGTCGTAAGTTTGATCTGCACGTCGCGACGATCCAACGCCCGGGCAGGTCCCCCATCCAACGTGAAGTCATTGCACACCCCGGAGCCGTGGTCGTCGTTCCCGTGCTTGAGGACGGCCGAATCGTCATGATCCGCGTTCGCCGCTGGCCCGTAGGCGGCGAGTGGCTCTGGGAGTGCTGTGCCGGCACCCTTGAAGCGGGTGAGGAGCCGCTGGCGTGCGTCGGCAGAGAACTTGTTGAGGAAACCGGCTACGAAGCCGCAACTTTCACGCCGCTGGGCTGGTTCTACACCACGCCGGGCATGACCGACGAACGCATGCACGCCTTTGTCGCAACCGATCTGCATCACGTCGGTCAAAGCCTTGAAGAAGACGAGGCGATCCGAGTAGAGGTTCTCGAGGCGGATCGCGTTTGGGCGATGCTTGAGTCTGGTGAGATTTGTGACGGCAAGACTGTCCTAGCGCTGATGCGCGCTGCCGAGCGTGGCCTGATCCCAAGTCTGGGTCGTTCCAAGCCCCTTCGAAGTGGCAACCCGTGAACTCGCCCATTCATGGGGACGCGAACTGGGCAATCCACTCGCCGATCAACCGATAGACAATCTGAGAAACCGCCCTCTCGCTCGTCCTTGAGCCACGCCTCACGCGTACCAATCAATCCCTGCCCTGATCAAACCCAAGACTCGAACTCACTCACTCGTACGCAGGAACCTCAATGGGCTTCGAGGACCGACGCTACAACCAGAACGCCGGCAACTGGCGCGCCGAGCCACCATGGAAGCGGGCCTTGCGTCGGGTCTTTGCCGATGGTGACGACTTCTTCGGCTGGGGCGTTTCCATCGCCCGCGTCTGGGGGATCGACGTCCGCGTCCACCTCTTCTTCATCGTTTACATCCTCATCGAACTCGTCACCTCGCTGGTTTCCAGAGAGCACAGCGGCCTGGGCATCACCGCCGCACGCCTAGGAACGCTCTTTGCCATCGTCCTCATCCATGAGTTTGGCCACTGCTTTGCTTGTCGCTGGGTCGGCGGCAGCGCCGATCGAATCGTGCTCTGGCCGCTGGGTGGCCTCGCCTCCGTCGCACCGCCCCGAAACTGGAAGGCCAGCCTCATCACCACGCTCGGCGGGCCTGCGGTTCATCTGCTCATCGCGCCCGTGCTTGTGGGCGTCATGCTCTTGATGGGCGCACCCACCTCGGTCCTCGTTTTCAATCCCTTCAATGCCAGCGCGGCCGCCGGCGACTTCTGGTTCGCAGGCCCGCACCGCGTGCTCCGGCTGCTCATCTGGTCGGCCCACCTCAACAACGCGGCGCTCTTCCTCTTTAACATGCTCTTGGTCATGTTTCCCATGGACGCCGGTCGAGTGGTGCAAGAACTGCTCTGGAGCAGGCTCGGCTACAAGCGATCAATGGAAATCGCCACTACGCTCGGGTTGGTGATGGCCGTCATCGTCGGTATGGTGGCGATCGTCGCTCCATCCGGCTCTGGCCTGAACATCCTGCTCGGCATTGCGATCTTTGGTGGCCTGACCTGCTTCACCGAGCGCCGCCGACTGGCCATGCTCGACGATTACAACAGCGATGATCCTTGGACGGGCGTCGGCTCCCGCGCAGCCGCAACGGCGTCCGCACGCGACAAAGACTTTGCTCCAGGGGCAACCAGGGGCCGAAGCGCAAGGTCAGCCAGCGGGCAGAGCGGCATCGACTCCGAAGTCACCCGTCGACAGACCGAACGAGCGGAAGTCGATCGCATCCTCGAAAAAGTTGGTCGAGAAGGACTGGCCAGTCTTACCAAGAAAGAACGGAACCTGCTCAAACTCGCCACAGACCGCCAGCGACAGCAGGAGCAGCGTGCTTCGCGCGGATAGGCTCACAACCCGCCCTACCCAACCCCCCGCCCCCTCGGCCCCGCCCCTTTCCCTCCAGAGCAACTTCAAGGACGAGACACCTCCGCATGAGTCTGGCCGAACGCGACTACGCCCGAACACCCACCTCGCGCCCGCCCGCCGGTCCCATTCCCGGCCTGCGCATGCTCAGCGTCAACACCTGGCTCATCATCGTCAACGTTGCCGTCTTCTTGTTGGGCGCGACGCTGCTCCGCCAACCGGTTGAAGTCAGCTGGGGCACGGCCTTTCAGAACGGCGTCTCCAAAGACCTTCAGCGCAAGGGCGTGCCCGTTGACCGGCTCTTTCCTGTGCCGGGCATGCCCAACATCGCTTACCGGCCCATCGTTGTGCCGATCACCGACGACCAGGGCAGGCCCACGCTTGACCTGACCAGCGGCCAGCAGGTCATCGGCCAGATCGGTCAGGCACGTGTGGCTTTGCGACCGCCGCTCGACGCGTTCGGCCACTTCTCGACAGGCAAGGCCCTGGTCGATGGTCAGGTCTGGCGGTTCATCACCTTCCAGTTTCTGCACGCCGATCTCTCGCACCTGGTCTTCAACATGCTCGGCCTGTGGTTCTTTGGCGGGCTGGTCGAAGAGTTTCTGGGCCGCCGGCGATACCTCGTTTTCTACCTGCTCTGTGGCGTTCTGGGCGCCGGTGCCTATCTGTTGCTCAACCTGCTCGGCTACTCACTGCCTACGCGCATCAGCGACAACCTGCCGCTGCTGCTCGTGAATGATCCTTACACCCCGCTCATCGGCGCGTCCGCCGGAGTCTTTGGCATCCTGCTCGCTGCGGCCTATGTCGCGCCCAAGGCGATCGTCGATGTGATGTTTGTGCTGCCCATGCGCCTCCGCACCGCGGTCTACATCTTTCTGGGCCTTGCCGCGCTCAACCTGCTTCGCGGCGGGCCAAACGCTGGCGGCGACGCGGCCCACGTCGGCGGTGCGCTCGCGGGGTACTACTGCATCCGCAACACCCACATCCTGCGCAACATTCTCAGCGCTGTGGGCCTGGGCGAACGGTCCGGCACGAACTGGTCAAGCCGCAAGGGCGGGGTCGCGGGATCTCGCATCATGCGGACCAGCCCGGAACAACGAACCGTGGCCGAAGTCGACCGCATCCTCGAAAAGGTCCATCGCGATGGCCTCGCAAGCCTGACTCCCGCCGAGCGAGCCTTCTTGAAGCAGGCCAAAGACGCTGCGCCGGACTATTGAGCAAGGGCGTTCTCCGCGTGCGCGATGCTCCCCGTGTCTCAGCCCGCCGCCAACTCATCCGAATCCGCCTCAGGCTTTGCAAAGCCAAGCAAAAGCAGCGCTCCCGGCTCAGTGCCCGATGCAGCCACTCGCGACAGCGTTCGCGGCATGGCAACCCGGCCCGGCTCGCCCAGCTTTCGATGAATCGCTGCGATCTGGCGATGAATCGCACGGCTGATCGACACAGGCCCAGCAGCAGGCGCAGCCTCGCTGCTCTCTGCCCCAGAAACCGCACTCGCCTTCACCGCCGCACCTGTCGTTCCGCTATCGCCGGTGCTCGTCGACGCTGCCGCTTCTCGCGCGTGGAGTACCAGCAAGCCACCCGGCGAAAGCACACGCCACGCCTCTTCCAGCACCGAGTTCATTTGGCCCGCGCTATCGGTCTTCCCCGAGCCCACCGAGCCCCCCGCATGCGCCCCGTCTACCCCCTCCGGCGATGCTCGCGGCGTAGAGATCAACACCGCGTCAAAGCCGCCGTCGGTCTCGCCCGAGAGCGATTGCGGCGACGCGACCTCGAACGCCACGTTCGCTAGGCGATACCGACGCGTCGCATACTCGACCGGCTCACGCTGATGGCCAATCGCTACTACCGATCCCGACGGCCCAACCAGCGAGCCCAGCCACGCTGCGCGATATCCACTGCCCGCACCAAGTTCCAGCACGCGAGAGCCCGGCCGGATCAGGTCGGTCAGCACATACAACTGCTCAAGCCCCACCGAGCCCATCAAATCCGCATAAACCTCGTCGGGCGTGCAACGGATCACCAGTTTGCCGCCATCAGCGAAGGTTACGCGGTAGTCCTTGTGAGGACCAATCTCTCCGCCCGCCCCCCCCTCTCCCCCTGCGCCCTTGCGAGAAGTTCGCTGCAACGCACGGTGCATCGGTGTCGAAGTGAGTTCTTTGTACCACACGCCGCCGACCCGCACGCCCCGACGTAGGCCCAGCATCGCTCGCAGCCGCTGCGCTGCACGCCGGGTCCGTTTGACCGTCCGCACGTACCACACCGGCCAGCGAACACCGCGAAGAAACAACGGCGCTGCAGAGCCGTCGCCACGCCCATCAAGCCCCCGTTCTTCGGCGTTTGCGATGGATGACGCTGGCGATCGGGCTGACCGATCGGTGCGAAACGTGAGCGAGCGAATCATCTCTCGCCCCGACACTGCAATGGACTCACGCCCGCGACCGCGCTCGTACCCACGCTCAGGTTCTCATCGAGATCCAGGCTCTGATCGAGGCACAGACCCGGACCCAGAGAAGGGCCCGCGCTCTGCCCCGCACTGTCCAAAGCCCCGGCCTCAACAACCGGCTTCGGCTCGGGCCAAAGCCCCGGCTCTGCCATTTGCGTTTCACCACGCCTCATCGCAGCACCGACCCGGAGCGTCCGTTTCATCCGTACCGGACACATCGACGGTGCAACACGAATCCAGCGCGTCCGTTCCATCTGCGCACTGATCGTCAGCGCATAGTCCGATCCTTCGTGCATCGTGCGAACAAGGTTCGGGCAGTTGCACTCTCGCGAAAGGTGGAGCAGCACGACATGCTCCACGGGCGAAATCTGTGCCACCGCAGCGAGCGTCTCGTGATTGCTCAGGTGACCGCTGCCCCCCATGATCCGGCGTTTGAGCGCGTCGGGCCGGCCCGACCATTCCTGCCGCTGCGGGCAGTAGTTGCTCTCGATCGCCAGCACATTCACGCCGCGAAGATGCTCGATCAGTGAGGGCGTCACCCGCCCAAGGTCCGTCGCATAACCCAGCGATCCGCTCGCCGAAGGTGCCACATACGCCGCCTGAGCAGAGCCCGCTTCGCGAGCTCCGCTCCTGGCGCCCGCATCGCCATCACAGTCCCGGATTCCAACGAACTCAAAGTCGAATCGGAACGCCACCACGCCCTGCTGGTCGTGCGCCATCACGATCGGGTCTACCCGCACGCCCGGATGAATCTCAAAGGCACGGTCATAGCAATGGCCAAACCCATCATGCTGCTCGCGTGCGGTCTCCGCGGCGGTCAACAGACCAAAGTACTCAGCCCGACGCGCGTGATTGCGATGAATCCGCACGCGAGTCTGCGCTGGAAACGACCGCCGACCCGGCTTGAGCCATCCACGATGCAAGTGGTCGCTGTCAAAGTGCGTCAGCAGCACGTCGTCGATCTGATCCGGCCTAATGCCCAGCTCGTTGAGCAAGTTGAACGTTCGTCGCGGCGAAAGTCCCAGATCAATCAAGCACACCCGGGCTCCCGACCCAATCGCCCGTCCCTTCTCTCCACCAAATGCCGCGTCAGACCGGGTGGTCTGAGTACGCTCGGCTCGCTCGGCTCGCTCGGCTTGCACGCCGCCCGACGACCCTTCCCATCCCCACACCTCGGGCCGCTCGACCACGAGCACCGAACAGTTCCCAGAGGAGCCGCTGGCCAGTACGCACAATCGGGCTTGCAGAGTCGATCCGTCGGTCTCGTGCATGGTTGGGCCAGTGTACCGCCGTGCGAGCAGGCACGCGGCTCGTCGACCCGCTCCATCACGCCGATTTTCCCGGCCCGGCTCTGCGCCAGCCATTTCGCGTCCGAATCCATTGCGATGATTGGACCAACCCATCTTTGGGCCAAGACATGATTGGACCCGACCACCCGCGCTCGACCGATAAAGTGGCCATCATGATGCGAAACCTGATGCTCATCATCGCCCTGGCCCTGTGTGTCTCCGCGTGCGCCATGGCCTCGCAAACTCGACCACAGCCCACCAGGCCGACTGCGCCGCAAACCCGAGCGCCCCAAGCACCAAACGTACCCGCCGCTATCGGGCAGCCCACTCAGTCCACCAGCCGAACCGCAGCCCGCGCATCCGTCCAGCGACCCATGCTCTGCATGTGGATCAATCGCTGGGACTACCGCTCCTACAACGACGTCGATGAGGCGATCGCTCGCGCTGCGTCGCTCGGTGTCACCGACATCTTCTGGCAGGTTCGCGGGCGTGCCGATGCGTTCTATCCCAGCTCGCTCGAACCCTGGGGCGAAGAAATCTGCACCAACGCCGCCGGCAGGATGGTTCCACCACCAGCGGGCTTCGATCCGCTCAGGCGGGCCGTCGATCAAGCCCATGCACGCGGCCTGCGACTCCACGCCTGGCTCAACGTCATGCCGCTTTGGAAGGGAAAATCGCCGCCGACCGACCAAAGCCACGTCTACCACACCCGGCCGGGCTGGCGCATCCGTGAAGCCAACGGCACGCCGCAACAACTGCACGACCATTACGTCATCGTCAACTTTGCCCGTCGCGACGTGCAAGACCACATCATCGCCGTCTGCAAAGACGTGCTCACACGTTACAACGTCGACGGCCTGCACATGGACTACATCCGCTATGTCTCAGAGACGTTCGACGCAAAGCTACGCTACATGCACGACCCCGACACCCTCGCCCAGTTCGGGCGCGACGCACGGGTCGATCCCTCGCGTCTGAGCGAGCGAGATCTTCACGATCAGATGCACCGCTGGCGCACCAACCTGGTCACGATGCTTGTCCGTCGCGTTCGCAGCGAGGCCATGCCCGTTCGTTCGGGCGCACAACTCTCCGCAGCGGTCTGGCGCTCGCCCTCGGTCGCCCGCGACACCTACGCGCAAGACGCCGAACGCTGGCTCAACGAGGGCTTGCTCGACTTTGCCTGTCCCATGATCTACAGCGACAAGAACGCCGACTTTGACCGCGACGTGAGCGAGTGGGCCAAGGCCTGCCCCGGCCGAGCCGTTGTGCCGGGCATCGGCATCTACATGCACAAGCCGGGCACCAGCGGGCCGCAACTGGCAACATCTCGCCAGCAATGCCCCACCGGCATCGCCCTCTACGCCTACGCCTCGCTGTTTGATTCGGCTGATCCAAAGCAGGACAAGTCGGCAAAGGCCAGCAAGGAACGCCTCGACCGGCTCACCGATATCCGGGCCAATCTGACGAGAATGCGCTGACCCAGCCGAGCCGTCAAGCGATCAGCGATTTCGCAACCGCTCCCTCGGGCACGCGCTCTCTCGCACAGGCAATCACCCGCCCGCAACTTGCGTGTCGGGCCGCTCCTCCACCACCGCCGTGCGATCGTCGTTGTAAACGTAAAGCGTTCCCGCCTGCTCGCCCGCACGGCAGACCTTGTGCGTGCCGTCGCAGAACGGTGCCGATCGTGTCAGCCCACAGGCGCAGATGAACATCGGCTTCAGATTGCCCTGTTCGTCGCGTGGAAACTGAGTGGGATCGAGTTTGATCGGTCCGGTTGCATCAAGTCGGATCATCCGGGCCATGCTTTAGATTCCTTTGTTTCTGCCAAAAATCGCGCCGCTCTGGCCCGCCCAATCCCTACACCGGGCTTGCGACAGATTCCAGCACGCTGGTCAAAATCGCCTGCGGCGAGCCGGGCGGGTATCGATCGTCTTCCTGATCGCCGCGATCAAACGCCGCGGCGTGCACCGGCGTGTATCCGCGCGTCTGCACGCGATGGGCACACACGGCCAGCATGTTATCGGTAATGTCCTCGGGGATGACATAGTCGCGGTCGTTCATCACCGCCGTTGCCCGGGCCGCCTGTGCCATCGCCAGCGAACCCCGCGGCGAGAGGCCCACCTGCAACTCCGCCCGTCGCCGCGTTGAACCCGCAAACGCAACGATGTACTCCGTCAGAGATCGTTCCATGCGAACGTGGTCCACACGGTCCTGCAGCGAGCGAACCTCCGCCGAAGTCAGCGCGGGCGCCAACTGCTGCAGCGCGTGTTCCGCCGGTCGTTCCGAAAGTACGTCGATCTCTTGCTCCGCCGTCGGATAGCCCAGCCCGATCCGCATGAAGAATCGGTCGAGTTGATTCTCCGGCAGCGGATAAGTCCCCTCAAAGTCATACGGATTCTGTGTTGCCACGATCATGAACGGGCGCTCCAGCGGGTAGGTTCGCCCGTCGATCGTCACCGTCCCCTCGGCCATCGCCTCCAGAAGCGCCGTCTGCGTTCGCGGCGGCGTTCGATTGATCTCATCGGCCAGCACAATGTTGGCAAAGATCGGGCCTCTGCGAAACTCGAACCGCCCGCCCGTCCCGCCACTACCAGAAGCAGCCGTCGCCGCTCCGCCTGTGCCATTGGCACCGCCAGCAAGCGCTGCACTTTGCACAGCGTGGTCGCGAACAAAGATCGTGACGCCCAGAATGTCCGTCGGAAGCAGATCAGGCGTGAGTTGGATTCGCGAGAACGAGCAGTCGATCGATCGTGCTAAAGCCGTTGCCAGCACGGTCTTACCAACGCCCGGCACGTCCTCGATCAGCAGGTGCCCGCGTGCCAGAAGCGTGCAGATCGCCCGATCAACCGCCCTGCGATTGCCCAGAAACACCTTGCTCACACTGTCTCGGAGCTTCTGGATCTGATCGGCCATGATTCGTCCGTGCTTCCTTGGCGGGTAGTCTTCGGTCGAGTATACGAGCGGCCGGAGCGATGGGTTGTGACCAATGCCAAGTCAGATCGGGCTTGATTGCATCTTGTGCCGCTCGTCAAGATGGCATTCTCTGAGCCGCCTCTTGCACCTTGAACGGTCATTCCAGCCGATAGGACCGACCAGTGGGAGACGAATCAAATCAGCCTCAGTCCGATCGGCCAGAGCACGAGTTGGTCGATGCCGCCCCGGCCCCACCATGCGAACCACCCGCATCATCGCCCTCGACGGGCGGCGTCGGGGCAGGAGGGGGGGGAGGGGTAGCCGTTGGGGGGGCGGGAAGCGGAACGTTCGGCCGCGCTCTCGGCGGCGACCTCAAGTGCATCGTCTGCGGGTACAACCTCAAGGGAATCTCTATCCGTGGCCGCTGTCCCGAATGCGGCGTGCGAATCAGAGCCACGATTCTCGCCGTCGTTGACCCGATGGCCAATGAACTGCGGGCCATTCCGCGCCGCAGGCTGGTCGCGGCGGGGTTGGTCGTCTGGGCCGTTTCGGCATTCGCCGTGGCGATGCTCAGTTGGCTGCCGCAGATCGCTGACGCCCTGAGTTTGACAGGTCTGGTGCGCTGGCGCCGGCCTGACGTTGGCATCCCGATCTTCGTGTTTGCGCTCACGGGTGCTCTGGGCGCGCTGGGCATTTGCCGCCCTCACGCAGGCGTGCAGTGGCGAGCGACCGTTGCCTGTATGTGCGCGGCGGTGCTGTTCACACCGCTGGCATGGATGCTGCTCGAGGTTCACACCCTTGCCGATGCGGGCAAGGGCTGGCGCTATCTGCACGGATGGAGCCCCACCCGATCAGATGCGTTGCTCGGTGCAGGCACCTGTGCGTTGCTCGCGGCCGGGCTGCTGCTCATGCGACCCGTGGTTCGCGTGCTGGTCGCTCGCAGCCTTCTGATGCGCACCGGCCGTGTCGATCGGCAAACGCTCTACGCCATCGCCGGCGCGGCCTGCATCATCGCCGTCGGTCACGGTCTGGGATACTGGTCGACTCTCGGCGTCGGTGCTGGCGGCTGGGGCAGCGGCATGAGGGCCGTTCTCCGATCGCTGGGCCTCGCGCTGGTCGCGTTCGGCTCGTTACTTCTCACCATCGGCTTCGGCGGCGCATTGGTCGATGCCGTGCGAATCGCAGGGGCAGTGCTGCTGCCAAGCCCCGCCCTGGGCACGGTTGTGCGTTACGGTCACGATCCCGGCTCGGCGATTATGGCCATGGTGCCACGATCCGACAAGAGCAAGTCGGCTTCGCGCCGTGAAGGATCGGGCGCAGACAGGGGCTCAAGTGCGGGTGGGTCAGGCCCAAGTGGTTCAGGCGCAGGTGATCGGGGGGCGGGGGGTGCCGGTTGAACGACCGTCATCGGCAACGCTTCGACTCGCTTGTCGAAGAGGTCATCGAAGATCTGCCCGATTCGGTCAGGGCGCTGCTCGACGAGGTGCGAGTGGTCGTGCTTGACCGCCCAACGCCCACGATGTTGCAAGAGTTGCAGGCCGAAGGTCTCCTAGAACCCGACACCGACGGATCCGACCTGTGCGGCCTGCACTCTGGTACCGCGATCACGCAGCGGCAAACGGGCGATGGCGGCGGCTGGGCCTCAGACGATGTTGAGGGCGCGATCATCCCAGAAGAAATCCATCTCTTTCGTGACGGTATCGCCTCACTGGCCTTTGCCAGCCAAGAAGAGGGCGGCTTTGAGGGCGCACTTGCCGGCGACTGGACCGACTCGGATGCCGACGACCGCCTGTACGAAGAAATCGCGATCACGCTCAGGCACGAAATCGGTCACCACTTCGGCCTTGAAGAGGAAGACCTCGACGAACTCGGATACGCCTGAGTCGCGAAAGCCGCGGCTTAGGCCCGAGCGGGCGGTATGCTCTAGGGTTCATCCGTTGTGCGGGTTGTTTGCTCGACCACAACGGCTCGGTACGCGTCGGATCGAACCCGCAATGTCGCGGACAGGTCGCAACGCGTGATGCCGCCGCTTGTCCGTTGCCGTTGGCCGACTTCAGGAGCAATGCATGTATCGCTTGATTCTTGCGAGCGTTGTTGGGCTTTGGACTTTGGCGACGCCCTCGTTCGCCGATGGTCCAAGGGTTGTCGGCTTGATCGAGATCGAAGGCTCACCCCGCGAACGGCCATCCGCCGCAGCAGCGCTCTTTGAGCACGCCGAGCAGACGCTGCGAGCGCTCATCGAAGCGGTTGATCGTGCCAGTAAAGACGAGGAAATGAGCGGATTGGTGATCCGTCTCCGTGGGGCACAGTTGAGCGCGACGCAAGTCGAGGAACTCGGCGCAGCGCTCGACCGCTTGCGAGCCAGCGGCCGCAGGGTCCACCTGTTCTCTGAGTCCTACGACCGCTCAGAATTGCTCTTGGGTTGTTACGCAGACGAGGTGCTCGTTCAGTCCGGCGGGCCGATCTCGCTCCCCGGCATCTACTCCGAAGAGATGTTTCTCGCTGACACCCTCGAGTGGATCGGCATCAAGGCCGATCTGGTTCAAGTGGGCGACTTCAAGGGCGCAAACGAGGCCATGACGCGGAGCGCCCCAAGCCCGCAGTGGGAACAGAACATCAACGGCCTGCTCGACGGCCTCTACGGCAACATGCGCGAACGGCTGAAATCAGGCCGCAAACTCGACGACGTGGGTCTCGATCGCGCCATGCGCCGCGCTTGGCTCGCCAAGGCCGACACCGCCCGCGAAGTCGGACTCATTGATGCCGAGATGGACCTTCCGGCAATCTCGGCCCACCTCGAACGCTTCTATGGCGCAGAGTCAGACGGACTTGAGTGGACCAACATGCTCGACGAGAGCCTGCGTCCGCAGCGAAGACGCGTTGGCAATCCGCTCACGCTGCTCGGTCGCGTCGCCGCGCCCCCGCCAACACCGACGCGAGACACCATCGCGATCGTGCATGTTGATGGTCCCATCGTGGACGGCGAAAGTCGCTCGGGCGGCCTCTCAGGCGGAGCCAGCGTCGGCTCGTGGACCATCCGAAAGTCGCTCGGCGAGATTGAATCCGACGACCGGGTCAAGGGTGTCATCCTGCGCATCGATTCGCCAGGCGGCTCCGCCGTCGCCAGCGAAATCATCTGGCAGGGCGTACGCCGCGTCGCCGAACACAAGCCTGTCTGGGTCAGTGTCGGCGGAATGGCCGCGTCGGGCGGCTACTACCTCCTCGTCGCCGGCGACCGCGTCTACGTCAATCCGTCGAGCGTGGTCGGCTCGATCGGCGTGGTCGGCGGCAAAATGGCCCTCAGCGGCCTCTACGACAAACTCAAACTGCGAACCTTCGGCCGTGCGCGTGGCCCTATGGCCGAACTCATGTCATCCAAACCTTGGACCGACGAGCAGCGCGGCCTGGTCCGCGAAAAAATGGCGGAAACCTACGGGTTGTTCACGCAGCGCGTCGCCGCGGGTCGTCCGCTGATGGACCTCAGCCAAACCGCTGAGGGCCGCTTGTTTACCGGCGCTCAGGCGATCGAACTCAAAATGGCTGACAAACTCGGCGGGCTGCACGTTGCCGTGGCCGACATGGCCGCACAACTGAACCTCGAATCGGGCACGTTCGACCTCTTGGACTATCCAGAACCGCTGGGCGTTGGTGAACTCTTTGCCGAGATGCTGGGCGGTGCCGCGGCGGCGACCGACGGCTCACCCGGCCAATCCGTGTTGCTCGGGCCTAACTCGGTGTTCGGTGGTGCGCTCCGCGATCTGGTCGGTCCGCGTCACTGGCCCGGCGTCCGCGACTCGCTCTCGGCCCTGATGCAACTGCGCGACGAGCCGGTGATCCTGGCCTCGCCCCATGTCATCATCATTCGATAGTTCACGGCCCTCGCAGTTCAATCCAAGCAGCCCGACGAACGAGCGCAATCGCTCCCCATTCGCCAGCCTCAAACCTCCTCGATTTCCTTCGATTTGGTCGCCACCGACAGATCCGCATCCGTCTCATACTTCTTCAGCAGCGTCTGAATCTCTTCCTTCAACGTCTCGATCTCGTCCTCAGGCACGTGCGCTGATGGGTCCTTTGCCAGCACGTCCGCGTGCTTGTTGCCGTCGCGACGAACGTTGCGGAGCGAGACCTTGCACTCCTCGCCAAGTTTCTTGCAGTGAACCACCAGTTGCTTGCGACGATCGCCCGTAAGCATGGGGATGTTCAGCCGGATCTGCTTGCCTTCGACCATCGGGTTCATGCCCAGACCCGACGACTCGATCGCACGCTTGATCTCGTTCACCGAGCCGACATCGAACGGCTTGATCAGCAACTGCGATGCCTCGGGCACCGAAATCGCCGCGAGACTCTTCAGGTCCTGCGTTGAGCCGTAGTAATCCACCTTCACGTACTCGACCATCGCGATGCTGGCGCGCCCCGTGCGCATGCCCCGAAGTTCCTTCTTCAAGTACTCGAGCGCCTTGGTCATAGCGTCCTCGGTCTCGAGCAAAATCGTGTCCGGATCGGTCGGTGTCGACATCATGAACCTCTTGGGTGAGAGCAAAATCAGAGAGAGCGAAGGCTACTACAAGCCAGGGCCAGTGAAAGCGAAACAAACAGAACAAGCAGCACAGTGTATGAGTGCGAGACGCCCCGGCGTTCGATCAGTCGCTACGGAGGCGTGATCAGCGTGCCCAGCGTCTGCCCTTGCACCACACGCCGGATGTTGCCCTGGGCCTTAAAGTCAAAGACCAGCACGGGAATGTTGTTCTCCTGGCACATCGTCAGCGCCGTCATGTCCATCACCGCAAGGCCTTTCGACACGGCCTCCGCAAACGTCAACCGGTCGTAGCGCTTCGCGCTCGGGTCTTTCTTCGGATCCGCCGTATACACCCCATCCACCTTCGTCGCCTTCATCAGCAACTCGCACTCCAGTTCCGTTGCCCGTAGCGCCGCGCACGTGTCGGTGGTGCAGAACGGATTGCCCGTGCCCGCAACCAGAATGATGACGCGACCCTTCTCCATGTGCCGAACCGCGCGCCCGCGGATAAACGGCTCCGCCACCGACCGAACGTCGATGGCCGTCATCACACGCGACTGCACGCCCAGATGGTGCAAGGCTTCCTTCAGCGCCAGCCCATTCATCACCGTCGCCAACATACCCATGTGATCGGCCGTGGCCTGATGAATATGAGCCGCCTTGGCGAACTTGGCCCCGCGAACAAAGTTGCCGCCACCCACCACCACCGCCAGTTGCACGCCCGTCTCAAACGCCTCCTTCACTTCCAGCGCAATCGCGCTCAGATCATGGGGCTCAATCCCAAACCCGCCCGGCGAGCAGAACGCCTCTCCCGACAACTTCAGCAACACCCGCCCAAAACGCCGTGCCTCAGCCCCCGGCCGCACGGGTTCTGCCTTGCTCTGGCCCCCGCTCGCGCCGTCTGCTGCAACGCCCGACTGGTCCGACTTTCGAGCGGCTGATCCCGGAATCGTGACAGGCATGCTCATTCTTTCCCGTATAGAGGGGATCACGCCGAAGCGGTCAGCGTGGCCGCTCCATCCATCACCCCCGTCCCCATCATCCTCGCCGTCCCGAACCTTCATCCGTCCGTCAATCCCACGCCAGCACCCCCGCATTGAAGGGAATGCACCTCCATCCGTCAAGATCCCGCGAACCCACAGCGTACCAGCGGCGGATAGAGAGCGGCGGGGGCACCGCGACGGCCCCCTCCCAAACGCCGTGCCGAGCCGTCTATCCAACACTGGCGCGTCTTGACACCGCGATATCAACGCGAAGCGAGTCACAGTTCGGCTCCAGCCATCCTTTCAGCACTGCGAAACCGACCCCATGACCCAACGGTTAGACTCTTGTAGAGGATAATGGCCTTGCAACAACGCCACAGATCAAGGCCAATCGCCCCTTCCTGCTTCTCCAGTCACCCTTCCCGTCCGCCTCTGCCCGCCAGCCTCTCAGACCGATATTGAGCAAACAGAACAAACACCCCGCCCGCCGAATCCTGACTCACGGATGAACAACACGCACTCAAAGACCCCCGCACAGCCGACCCAAAGCACCCGAATCGCGCAGCAAACCGCGCTGGGCGAGCCTGTCTCCCCTATGAACTCCGGCCGCGACTATCTCGACCGCCAACCGAATGTCGGAGCAAAGGTCCGAAACTGGTTCGTCCAAACCTCGTTCCTCGCGACGACCACCAGTCTGCTTCTGCACGTCGGCCTCACTCTCATCGCCGCCGCCGTCACGGTCGGCTTGGCCACGGGCGGTCGTCAGCGTGCCGGCCCCGAGGGCGAACTCATCCTCACTCTCGCGCCCCTGGCCGAAGCGACCGAACTCAGTCAGGAAGTCCTTGAAGCCCAAGGCCCCTCCATCGACAGCCAACTCGACCTGCCCGACCTGGCCGTCAGCGGCATCATGGACGGCGCGGGTGGCTTCGACACACCCGGCAGCGGTCCCGGCCTCGGGCCAATCGGCGAAGGCCTGGGCGGC
>JBGSRG010000189.1:0-1924 GCA_041737685.1 Phycisphaerales bacterium
CTGTCGGTACTGCGCGTGGCCCAACAAGCCACAGACGTGCGCCCGTGGGGCCGTGGCTGGATCGTTTCGACCGATGCGGGTTCAAGTTTCGAGGCAAGCGCGGTCGCGCTTGCGATCGGCAACTTTCCGCCAAGCCAGCCGTGCCAGATTCCCGCCGAGTTGATGAGCGACGGGCGCTACGCCGCCGACCCGTGGGCACCCGGCGCAACCGATCTGGACCCCGAGCGACCGGTGTTGCTTGTTGGGACCGGGCTGACGATGCTCGACGTGGCGGTATCGATTCGATCGAACGGCCACGCCGCGGCGATCTGGGGGCTGTCGCGCCGGGGTTTGCTGCCGCAGGCCCACCGCGATTCGCTTATGGCACCCAAGCCGCACGCTCGGCCCGCTTACCTTGATCAATGGCCACGAACTACCGTGGGTTTGTTCAAGGCGATTCGTGCCGAGGTTGAGCGTGCGTCTGAGCAAGGCGTGGACTGGCGAGAGGTGGTCACGTCGATCCGGCATGACACGCCAGCGCTGTGGCGCTCGCTCGACGCCACACAGAAGGCGCGTTTCCTTTGGCATCTCCGTCCGTACTGGGAGACGCATCGACATCGCGCCTCGCCCGCTACCGCAGCGCGAGTTGATCAGATGACCGGCGAGGGGCAACTTCGAGTGATCGCCGGGCGGATTCGAGCGATTGATGCCGACGATGCGATGGCCGCCGGCGCTGGCGGTGGTAGTTGTAGTGGCAGTGGTGGCGCTGGTGTTGTCGTTCGATACTCGCCCAGGGGCGAGCCTGATAAGCACGTGTCGTTGCGTGTGGCGCGCGTCATCAACTGCACCGGGCCTGATACAGATCTGTCGCGCGTTCGTGAGCCGCTCATCGTTTCGATGCGTCGGGCGGGCTTGCTGCGGCCTGATGCACTCGGCCTCGGGCTTGATGCGACCGACGAGGGCGAATTGATCGGTGCCGATGGAAGCACGATGAGCGGCCTGTTTGTTCTTGGCCCTTTGCGTAAGGGCTTGTTGTGGGAGAACACGGCGGTGCCCGAACTTCGCGGCGAAGCCAAGCGGCTTGCCGATCGACTGGCCGGTGCGGAGCCGCAAGTCCGCGTGGTGCAAGAGCACAGCCGCAGCAGCGTCGCCTGAACTTGCGGACTTGCGCAGCGCGGTTTCGTGGCATCCGCACAACTCCGCCGAATCTGCTGCAAATCACTCCCGATACGCTGTGCAAAAACGGCGCAGGCCCCGGCTTGTGACCGGGGCCCGCGTCTGAGTCGGGTGCGGAGCGTAAGCCGAGTTCTGTCCATGACCCCGGTTCCCAGTGCCCCTTTGCATTGACGGGGGCTCGGGGCATTGGGCCTTGGGCCAGGGGCGGTCATTTCTCTGGGCGCTGGGTTGCCACAGCGCTCGAGCAACCTACCCGTTCCTTCCGATCGAACCGATCGTCGTTCGAGACAAGCCCAAACGCGGAACTGCTTGGTCTTGCACGCGGCGGGGTTTACCATGCCCCGGTCGTCACCGACCGAGCGGTGGGCTCTTACCCCACCCTTTCACCCTTGCCTGAGCCGTTGAAGGCCATCGGCGGTTTATGTTTCTGTGGCACTTTCCCTCGCCCGCGACCCATTGAAGGCGTCGGACGGGTGGGCGTTACCCACCGCCGTGTTCTGCCGTGCTCGGACTTTCCTCCGGACGGCCTGCGCCGCCGGCGACCGCCACTCCGCACCGTGATGCCAAAGATGGGGTGTGCTGGCCCGCTGCATTGGGCACCAGCACCGTACAAGGATAGATCGTCCGAACCGGGATCAATGTTCGCTCCTGTAACCTTGGCGCAGCGGCAATAGGATGGTGTCGTGACAGAGACAAGCCCCACAACTCGAGCGCTGGTTTGGGCCTCACCCGCCCGGGCACAGCGTTTACGCCCGGCGCTTGAAGGGGC
>JBGSRG010000536.1:0-7261 GCA_041737685.1 Phycisphaerales bacterium
GTCGTCGCCCGAGGTGCCGTCGCCGCGTGTGAGGGCCTGCGTGAGCAGGCCGTCCTCATATCGCAGCGAGATGGCGATGCCGTCAATCTTGGGATCGCAGGCGACGCGCACTGGGCCTGTGCCTGCGGCCTGCACTCCGCGCTGCATTCGCGTCCACCACTCGTGAACGTCGGCTTCGCTGTAGGAGTTGTCGATCGAGAGCATCGAAACGCTGTGGCGGACGGTCTGGAAACCCTCGATTGGCTCGCCGCCGACTCGTCGGGTCGGGCTTGCGGGGTCGTCAAGGTCGGGGTTGTCGCGTTCGAGTTGTACGAGTTCGTGGAGCAGCGCATCAAACTCTCGGTCAGACATGATCGATTCTGCGTCAACGTAGTACGCGCGGTTGGCCCGGTTGAGAAGCGAGCGCAGTTCGGCGATTCGCGCAGCGGCGGCGGTAGTTGATTCGGGCAAATTGGTCCGGTTGGGGGGAGCGTTGTTGTTGGGCTTGGCTGGCACGCCCGGAATGGTAACGGACCGGTGCGTTGCGGGCGGCCGTTTGTTCGCTCGTCATCGAACCCGGCCATTGAACCCGGTCTCGGCGGGCGCTTTGATCGTGGTCATGCCGGCAAAGATACTTGACGGTCGGAGTCTGGCCACGGCCCTTCGCGGGCGAGCGGCCGAGCGTGCGGTGGCGCTGCGGGCCAGAGGATTCATCCCCCGGCTCGACGCCGTGCTGGTTGGGGCGGGCGATAGCGCTGCGCGCCAGTACGCCGAGTCACAGGCAAGGACCTGCGCTGAACTGGGCATTGAGTACGTCCTGCACGAGATCAGCGTGGAGCGGGACCGCGTGGGAAAGTTGGTGAGAGGTGGGTTTGATGACATCGCGGGGCGCGTGCTTTTGTTGAACACCAAGGACGCGGTCGCCGCGGTGATGGTACATTTGCCGCTGCCACAGGAGGTTGAGGCATACTCGATTCAACGGCTGATCGACCCGGACAAGGATGTTGAGGGTGTGAACCCCGCGAACATCGGCAATGTGGTCTATGGAAGATCGTCCCTTGCGCCGTGTACGGCTTTGGCGGTTGTGGAGATGGTGGAGCACACTGGGGTTGAGTTGCGGGGCAAACTGGTGGTGGTGGTGGGGGCTAGCGACCATGTGGGCAAGCCCATTGCGGTGTTGTTGATGCGCCGAGACGCGACGGTGGTGTCGTGCAACAAATGGACGCCCGGATTAGCAGAACTGACGCGGCGTGCGGATGTGCTGATCGCCGCGGCGGGTGTTCCGAATTTGGTGACGTCGGTGATGGTGAAACCTGGGGCGGTTGTGATCGACGTGGGAGTCAATCGGGTTCCGGACCCGGATCAGCCCGGCAAGCACAGGACGGTGGGTGACGTGGAGTTTGAGGGTGTTTCGGCGCTGGCGTCGTGGATATCGCCGGTTCCGGGGGGTGTGGGGCCGGTGACGGTGGCGACGCTGCTGACCAATGTTGTAGATGCGTGCGAGCGGGCGGCTGGGCGATAGCGGGCCGGAAACTGGGGCTACGGACCTAGCTTACGGCCAGAGCATGTGGCGGGGTCGATCGAGAGGGCTGCGGAGTGCGTAGTACCCGATATGTCTGAGTGAGCGTGCGGGGCTGCGGGGCCGGGGGGAACGGGATCGGGGGGCAATCTGGCGGGCTGGGTGGACGTTGACAGTGGGTCGGGCTGGGTCTTGAATCTCCAAACGCCCTTCGGGCAAGGATGCGAGCATGTTCGGCTTGGGCACTTGGGAAATCGTGATCGTTTTGGGCATTGCGCTTTTGCTGTTTGGCAGGCGACTGCCGGATGTTGGCAAAAACCTTGGACGGGGAATCGTGGAGTTCAAGAAAGGGATCAAGGGGATCGAGGACGAGGTGGAGACGGCGACGACCCGCCCTTCAGCGAGTTCGCAGGTGAATGCGAGGTCGGCATCGCTGCCCGAGGGCGAGCCAACGAAGGTTGTGGTTCAGCCGCCGATGGACCGGACGGGTCAAGAGTCGCGGGTCTCGCGGATTGATCCGGTGGAGTGAGGCGGGTTGGTGCGAAGTCTTGGGCGGATCGGCGGAGGGGATTGGCCAAAAGCCACGGGGCCGATATAGTTGCGGCGTCGCCGAGGTAGCTCAGCTGGTTTAGAGCGCTGGATTCATAACCCGGAGGTCGGCGGTTCGAGTCCGCCTCTCGGCACTTTCAATTCTTTGGTTAGGCGGACGAGCGCTGCGTGGGCAAAGTTGCCCGTGCAGTGTGGGGTAGCAGCTGGGCACTGGCGATGGGCACGGGGCGCTGGGCGATAGCGGGTGGAGCATTCGCTGATTGGCTAGGCGCGAGCCCTTACCACGGCGAGGGCGATCGCGCAAGGCAAGCGGGGCTTATCGCGAGTTGGTGGACTGCTCCCAAACCTGGATGTCGTCGTGAAGTTCGGTCCAAGCGATCGGCTGCTTCAGGGCGTGGGTGCTGGGCGCTTGGCTGGGGCTTTGTTAGCGGGTGCTGCCGCGGCGGGCTGGGGTTGTGCGATCACAAGTTCCCTGCCGGGAAAGCGTGCGCTGAGTCTGTTGAGCAGCGACTCGGTGTTCGGCACCGCGATCTGGCCGGGCTTGATCGTCAACAACTTGAAGCCCTCACGTTGGCCGGCGGCTTCGGGTGCGGCAGCTGCAACTGCTTGCTCCTTCTTCGGGAAGACGTTTGTATCTGTGAGCAGCAGGTACATTTGGGTCGCGAAGTAGGTGGCGTCGTTCTTGCCTGAGTCGTTGAGCGAGTACTCTTGTTTGCTGATTGGGGCGTTGTTGCCCGCCCAGACGACCTCGTAGAAGGAGCCGGGCTGAGGGAGTTCGATCTCGTCGGCAATGACCTCTTGCGTCTCGTCCTCGTAGAGTCGAATCTTGACGGGGTGAACGTTGCTGGTGCTTGGATCGATGGTTCCGACCATGTAGTAGACGCGTTCAACGGTGACGGTACCGTGCTGCTCGTCCTCACGCGTAAAGATTTCGATAGCGACACCGGTTCCGTCTGATGAAGTTCGGATCCGCTTGGCACGAAAGAGCGGCGCACGTCCGTTCACGATCCCATAGCCGCTGGAGACCTTGTAAGCGAATCCGTCGTCACCGTCGATGGTGAAACTGCCTGAGTGAGGTGGGCGGTCGGTTTGCGGATTGCCACCGTCGTCGCCGCCTTTGTCTGAGCCCACGACGAGGTCGAAGTCGCAGGCAAGCTTGTTCTGTGTGTCCCATCCGGTTCGCTCGACGGTGGATGTGTAGAACGTCAGATTCGGAACGAGTGCGGGGTGAACGAATCCTTGCGAATTGAGTTGACCGGGAGTAACGCTTCCGCCAGCGGCCTGGGCCGCAAACGTGGCAGCGACGGGTGATGCAGACGCGACTGTCGAGGCGGCGAAGGTCGCTTTCGGCGCAGCCAACAAAGCCATCGCAATGAGTCCAGTGAGCGAAGTGAGAACCTCAGCACGAGACGTGAGTGATTTCATCGGCCGTTCCTTCCTGTTACGGAGTGCGTGGAGTCAAGCGAACTTGAGAGCACGCGCGGACGTGGCGCGATAAACGGCATCGTAGCCAGCAAGGGGATGGCGAAGGCGGTAAGCATGGCGGCCAGCGCGGGGGCGTAAGGGGGCTGAAAGACCAGCCCGAACCGCAAGAGCCACCAGCAGGCACCAAAGATCGCGGCCGTGAGCGACAGGCCGACGGCGAAGGTGGAGAAAGTGCCACGCCGCCAGCGACGGCAGCAGGCGGGCAGAGTGAGCGCCACGATCGCGGCGGCCAGAATCGACACGGCCGGCGTGACCCACGGGGGTGGACCGAGAATGCCCTGGCCTGTCGAAAGGGCCTCGAACGCGATGGCGTGCGAGTAGACCCCCCAGATCATGCGTCCGTCGGGATATCCAAAGATGTCCTCGGCGAGAGGGGTCATGTTCGCGACGAAGACCCCACGGCCCTTGAACCAGCGTTCGAGCTGGATGGGCTCTGCTCTAAAGACGTCGGCGAGCGAGCGGGTGACCGCCTGAATCTGCTCTTCTTGAGGCATGGCGAGCATGACTTGGGCGATACGGTCGCCTTTGCGAACGCCGAAATCTGCCTGTTCCTGGGCGTCAACTTCGCCGCAGGTCATTTCGCAGGTGGTTGGCACGCTCCATGTGCTCGCCGCTGGCCGCACGATCGAGGGAGAATCGGGCGTGGCGATGTCGGCATCGATCCAGATGCGTCGGTTTGTTGGGTCGAGGCTGAAGCGGTGCTGATCGGCGTGGGCGTGGGCGGCGGCGATAGCACGAAGGGCCAGGCTGGGTCGGGCATGACGTGTGCCGCGAACCAGCAACACTTCTGAGCGCCAGGCGGCATCGGGTCCGCCGAACATCGACACGGAGCCCCAGAGCACGGGCGGCCGGATCAGCGCCGTATTGATCGGTCGATCGCCGAGTGTGTCGAGCAGGCCACTGTCGAGGGCGACGACGACTGGTAGATTCTTGGCGTTTGCGGCGCTTGCATGGAAGGCCTGATCGACGTCGGTCGGGACATTGAACACAATGTCAAACGCCATCACGTTAGCTTGCGAGTTTGCGATTCGGCGGATGAGTTCGGCGTAGATGGGTCGCCATGTGCGCGGTGCCTGCGGGTTGATCGGGGGCAGATCAACCCCCTGATCGCGAAGCAACTGTGTGACCTCTGCGACCTCGTCGGTTGTTTGGAAGCCGATGACGGCGATGCGCTCGAGTGGGCGGTCGCGCACGGGTGGCGGAACCGATCGAAAGACGCTGGACTCGAATCGACCGTTCAGGGTGAGCAGTTCGGCGAGCGGTTCACCCCACGAGATTCCGGCGATGGATGCGAGCAAGACGACGATCGCTGCGGCGACCCATCGGCGCATGTTCGGCGTCGACGCGTTGGGGTGGATGGCCCGCTCGATCTCGTCGGCCAGCACGCCGGGAGTGGACCAGCGACGATCGTCGGCGCTGCCTGACCTCTCCTTGCGAAGGGCCACCGCGACGACGTTGGCGAGCGCAGGGAACTGAAGTTTGCAGGCCTCGTCGAGCCGACGGGCGGGCGTGTTGGTGATGGCCTTCTCGAGCCGGTCGCCAACAAGCCCGTTGAGGTTGTAGGGCAGTTCGCCCGTGAGCAACTCGAAGAGCAAGACACCGAGCGCGTAGACGTCGGTTCGTTGCGTAAGGAATGCGCCGTCGCGGTCGAACTGCTCCGGGGCCATGTAGTGCGCAGTGCCGACGATGAAGCCGCGCTGCCGCAGTCGCTGGTCCGGATCGCCCGAAGACGCGAGGCCAACGTCGATGAGTTTCGGCTCGCCGTCGCGACCCACCAGAACATTGTTGGGCTTGAGGTCGCGGTGATAAGCGTGGATGCGCTCGTGCATGTGCTGCACGGCACGGCAAACTTTGACAACCAACTTCACTCGGTCGAGTTGGTTGAGGGTATTCTTCTCGGCGAAGTCGGTGATCGACTGTGCCTCTTCGACGAGTTCCATGACCACAGCGCGAACGGTTCGTTCGCCAACCTGGGCTTCGACGACTTCCAGAACCTTCACGACGTTTGGGTGGTTGAGATTGGCGAGAAGTTCGGCCTCCTTCTCGACGGCCTCGCTCATCGCCGCCGCGTCGCGACCTTGCCGGGGAACCTTTACGGCCACGAGCTGGCGTGGCTGATCGCGAACGGCCTCGTAGACCGAGCCCTGTCCGCCGCGACCGAGTAAGCGTGTGACTCGCAGGCCACGGGGCATGTTTGGGAATGGCTCGATCTGTTCGGTTGTCGTTTGTTGAGCGGCGTTGTTCCCAGGCAGGCGCGATGCATCGGGCGATGGCGCTTCGGAGTCGTCGGGGGTTGGAGGCGACGCGAACGATCCGGAGCCGTTTGGATGGTTGGGCGACTCGGGCAAGCTTGTTTACCCCGATGCAGGACAAGGGTTTGGACCGGTTGCGATTGTACACCGGTTGGGTACAGACACAACCCGAACCGCCGATCTCGCGAGTCGGATAGGGAGAACATGAGGTCATCGTGGTCCGATTGGCACGCCGGTCGAGTCTTGGGGTTGTACTGGGCAGAGCGTGGGCAGCCACTGCGCTTATGGCGAGGTGGCTGTACGATGGCGAGATGAGCACGCACCGAGTGTTGATTTCACAGGAACAGATCGCCGCGAGGATCGCCGAGTTGGGGGAGCAGATCACACGCGACCTGACCCCGCGGGTTGGCGACGGTGGAAATGAGGACGGTGTTGTGGGGCTTGGCAGCGGGTCGGCTATTGGAGGTAAGGCGACGAACCGGTTGGACCCGAGCCAGCGATTGGTTTTGATTCCGGTGCTGACGGGTGCTTTGGTGTTCGTCGCCGACTTGATCCGGCACATTCCGCTGCAGATGAACATTCGTCCCGTGACGATTTCGAGTTATCCTGGCGCGGCGACTGCATCGCAAGGGGCAAACATCCACGGCGGCGTTCCGACGGATCTGGGCGGATCGCACGTGCTGATTGTGGATGACATTCTGGATTCGGGGCGGACGCTTGGGTTGTTGCGACGGATTGTCACTGCGCAGAATCCGGCGTCGGTTCGGATCGCGGTCTTGCTGGACAAGCACAAGCCGAGCGGACGGGCCGAAGACGTTGAGGTCGAGTACGTAGGCTTTGGTGTTCAGGACGAGTTTGTGGTGGGTTACGGATTGGACTATGACGGGCTGTATCGAAACTTGCCGTATGTTGCGGTGATGGGGGAAGTGTGAAGTGAGGACTGGGCGGGCTGCGGGGAGCGGGTCGGAGGTGGGGAGAGGGCTTTGTGGGGTTCAAGCGGATGATTGAGCATTGAACGCGACGGATCGCGAGCCCGGGCAGCGCATGGTGATTCGGCCGTCGCCAGCGATGATCGTGCTGCGGCCGTGGTGGCTATTGCTGGCGCTGCTTGCTGCGATGGTGCTTGTACGCTGGCTTTCAGCGCTGCTGGTGTTTCCGATGCACGCGTGGTGGCCGACGGTGGTGCTGCTGGTCGCTTTGGTAGTCGTCTTGGTCGTGTCGGCGTTGCAATGGCTGTGTACCCGCTATGAGATCGTGGATGGGCGGGTGATTGCTTCGGTGGGAGTGCTGCGACGATTGCGCCTGGAAGCGCAGTTATCGAAAGTCCAGCACGTTGCGATGAGCCGGTCGCTGCTGGAGCGGCTGTTCTGCGTCGGCACAATTGGTGTGGCGACGCCTGCGTCTGGCGGTGGCTACGACGTGGTGTGGCAGATGGTGGCAGAGCCGCACGCGCGGTTGGCGTTGCTGCGATCGGCGG
>JBGSRG010000537.1:0-2214 GCA_041737685.1 Phycisphaerales bacterium
CGGGAACGGGAACGGGATCGCGAGTGGGGGCAACGCGGCGGCCGGAGCCGCTACCCCGCCCAGTCTCCCCTCAGGCACGCTTCGCGGGCCCGACGCCGCGCTTGAACTGGTCCGATCCACTCCCTGCGACCTGGTGCTCGCGGCGATGGTCGGTGCGGCGGGGCTTCCGGCGACGCTCGAAGCGGTGACGATGGGCGTTGATGTTGCGCTTGCGAACAAAGAGACGCTGGTTGCGGCGGGGGCGTTGGTTGTCGCCGCTGCGCAGCGCTCGGGAGCCAGATTGTTGCCTGTGGATAGTGAACACTCTGCGATCTGGCAGTGTTTGCAAGGGAGGCACGCTGACGGGGAGCAAGAGAAGGCTGGGCAAGAGTGGGTTGGGCGGGAGCGAGTCGGAGGCGCGTGCTGTCCGCCGTTTGCTTCGCCCACGGCGAGTGTGGCTCGAATCGTGCTGACGGCCTCGGGTGGTCCGTTTCGCACGTGGCCAAAGGTTCGCATTCTCAACGCGACGCCCGCCGAGGCGCTGAAGCACCCGACGTGGACCATGGGCCGCAAGGTCACGATCGACTCGGCCTCGCTGACGAACAAGGCGCTGGAAGTGCTTGAGGCGCACTGGCTGTACGCAATGCCTGGCGAGAAGATCAGCGTGCTGGTTCATCCGCAGTCGATCGTTCACAGTTTCGTTGAGTATGCCGATGGCTCGGTGGTTGCGCAGTTGGGCTCACCCGACATGCGCGGGCCGATTCAGTATGCGCTGACGTTTCCGCAGCGGCCGGAGGGGGTCGCGCGGAAACTGGATTGGCGGGCGCTGTCGCGGCTGGACTTTGAGGAACCGGACCTTGATCGCTTTCCGGCGCTGGGGCTGGCGTACGACGTCATCCGCACGGGCGGCACGGCGGGAGCGGTCTTCAACGCGGCGAACGAGGCGGCGGTTGAGGCGTTTCTGGCTGAGGCCGATGGATCGTCGGTGGAAGTCTCAAGGGTGCCGTTCGGGATGATTACTGAACTCACAGCGCGGGCACTGCGAGAGGTTGGCTCGTCGGCTATTCGCGGGCTTGACGATGTGCTGGAGGCCGATCGAGAGGCCCGGGCGTTTGTTCGGCGTTGTTTGTCTGCGGTCAACGCGTGAGGTGTGGGGAGGGAGCGGGGCGAGGCTGGTCGGGTGGGGGCTTTTCGGGGACTTGTCGGGGGCAGGACGAAGATTCAACGGGCAGTGAACAAGTGCGCGAGAAAGAGGGTTGCAATCGTCCATGGCGGCCGGTAGGCTCGCACTGCTGATCCCTTCGCCGGGGGAATTGGCAGAGACACACTGGCATCGCCAGAGCGGCATCGCCAGACAGGAGCCACCCATGCCCGCACCCGTTGTTCACTTTGAGATTGGCTGCAAAGACCTGGAGACCACCAAGAAGTTTTACGGCAGCCTTTTTGGCTGGGAGTATCCGCCAGGCGCGCCGAACATGGCGATGGTGGGAAACTTGGGCGCTCATGTGCCGAAACCGACACCGGGCATCGGCGGGCACCTCAACGCGCTGGGCCACCCGCCGCACCAGTACGTGAGGGTGTATGTCCAGGTGGACGACATTTTGGCGACACTCAAGAAGATCGAATCAATGGGCGGCAAGACGCTGGTGCCGATGACGGAGGTGCCGGGAATGGGCCACTTTGCGTGGTTTCATGATCCGGAGGGGAATGCGATTGGCTTGTGGAAGAACATGGACGCGAGGTGATGTCTGTGGCATCGATCTGATCGCCCGGCCACGGGCAACGTGTCGCCAGCTTGCGAGTCAGTCGGTCGCGTGAAATGCGGTTTGGGGACGCCTTTGGCACGCCACGCCAACGAACGTTGTGACGCCCTCGCGAACCGGCGCTTCCCGAATCTGACGTGGGATGCCGCATGGACACGAGCTTGGTTGCGGGTTCTTCACGTTCAACTCGCTTTCCTCGTGCCACCAATCAGCGGTATCCTTGCTCCAAGCTGGCACCCACAGGAGTCACGTCATGAAGTCGATGGTCCATTCGCTGTGTGCGCTTCTTACACCGTTTCTTGCAGTCGGATCTCTCACCGCGAACATGACGGAGACGGCTGCATTCGCAGCGGTCGCGGTGGCCGCCGACGGACTCTCTGGCGCTGATCTTGAAGAGCTTCTGGCCCCGATTGCGCTCTACCCGGATCCGCTCTTGGCGAACGTGCTTGCGGCGTCGTGCTATCCCGATGAA